>DASVSK010000068.1:0-10079 GCA_036388135.1 Pyrinomonadaceae bacterium
CGCGCGTCGCGCTCACGCCGGGCGGCGACGGCCTCTCGGTCGTCCGACGCCTCGTCGCCGAGACGCCGCGGGTGCTCAAGCCCGGCGGCCACCTCCTGTTGGAGATCGGCTTCGGCCAGCACGAGCGGGTCGCCGCGCTCGTCGACCCCGAAGTCTGGACGCTGCTCGACATCCGCAAGGACTTGCAGGGCATCCCGCGCACCGTCGCGCTCAGGCTGAGGGAGGGCTGACGATGGCGAACGCCGAGTCGAGGCGGCTTTATCTCGCCTTTCTAATCTGGGCGGCGGTCTTCATGCTCGGCCTCGCGCTGGCGCGGGCGGGCGTCATCGGCGCGTCGGCCGAGTCGATGGCCGTCTCGTTCGTCCTCGGGCTGGTCGCCATCTACGTCTTCTTCCGCCCGGCCGGGGGCTGAGTGTTTCAGGCCGGGTGGTCAGCCTTTCTCGGGTCGTGCTAGAATCCGCCCCGTTCAACTCTCCCGAATAATCTTATGGACAGATTTCGCATCACCGGCGGGCGGCGTTTAAGCGGGCGCGTGACCATCAGCGGGGCCAAGAACTCGGCGCTGCCGTGCCTGGCGGCGGCCATCCTGACGCCCGAGACCGTCACGCTCCACAACGTCCCTTACGTGCGCGACTGCATGACGCAGCGCCGCCTGCTCGAAGACCTGGGCGCGACCGTGCTCGTGCCCGACCTGCGCACGCACAAGATCACGGCCGCCAACATCGAGCTGTTCGAGGCCCCGTACGAGCTCGTGAAGACGATGCGCGCCTCGGTGCTGGCGCTCGGGCCGCTCGTCGCGCGCTTCGGCAAGGCGAAGGTGAGCCTTCCGGGCGGGTGCGCCATCGGCACGCGCCCCATCGACCTCCACCTCGAAGCCTTGAAGCTGCTCGGCGCGCAGGTCAGTCTCGAAGCCGGAGACGTCGTCGCGCGCGCGCCGAAGGGCGGCCGCCTCGTCGGCTCGGACGTCACCTTCCCGAAGGTGACGGTGACGGGGACGGAGAACCTCCTGATGGCGGCGACGCTCGCGCGCGGGACGACCGTGCTTCGGAACGCGGCGCGCGAGCCCGAGGTCGAAGACCTCGCAGACCTCCTCAACCGCATGGGCGCGCGGGTGCGCGGCGCGGGCACCGACACGATCACAATCGAGGGCGTCGAGGGGCTCGGCGGCGCGGAGCACACCATCATCCCCGACCGCATCGAGACCGGCACCTTCCTCGTCGCCGCCGCCATCACGGGCGGCGAGCTGGAGGTCAAGGACTGCCGGCCCGACCACCTCGCGGCGGTCATCGAGCGGCTGCGCGAGGCGGGCGTAGAGATAGAGGAGGTCAACCCGACGACGCTGCACGCGCGCCGGAAGCCTTCGGGGCTCGTGGCGCGCGACGTGACGACCGAGCCGCACCCGTCCTTCCCGACCGACATGCAGGCGCAGTACATGGCGCTGATGACGCAGGCCGCGGGCGCGGCGCGCGTCACCGAGACCATCTTCGAGAACCGCTTCATGCACGCCTCCGAGATGCAGCGCATGGGCGCGAACATCCGCGTCGAGAGCAACAGCACGGCCGTCGTCGAAGGCCCCGCGGAGCTGTCGGGCGCGCGCGTGCAGGCTTCGGACCTGCGTGCCTCCGCGTGCCTCGTGCTGGCGGGGCTCGCGGCGCGCGGCGAGACAATCATCGACCGCGTCTACCACATCGACCGCGGCTACGAGAAGATTGAGGCCAAGCTCCGCTCGGTCGGCGCGGAGATCGAGCGCCTGCGCGAGTCGGTCACGGCGCAGCTTCCCCCCGTGGAGACCGTCACGGCATGACGGCGGCGCTCAGTTTAGAGGTCAGGCGGCGCTCGCCCCTGAACAGGGAGGAGCTGCGGCGGCAACTGCTGGCGCTCGTCCTCACGGCGGTGCTCGTCTGGTACACGCTCGTCGTGCCCGCGCACGCGGGGCCGAGAAGCTCTGCGAGCCTCGCGCCCGACGACGAAGGGCTCGACGGCGAGGTGCGCGACGCGGGCCACGCGCCCCCGGCCGGGCGGGGGAAGCCGCAGCCGCCCGAGAGGGTGAAGCAGCGGCCGGCCGAAGACCTCGACTGGCCCGAATACATCTACCCTTAAAGACCTTGAGGAACACCTCCCGCAAGAGGGTCGCGCTCTACGCGCTCGTCGCCGCCGCCGCGTTCTGCTTCACGACGACGGGCGGCGCGCAGGCGGGCGTCGAACACACCGACAGCCGCGAGGCTTTCGCCTCCGCGTCCCGAGAGCTTTCGACCATCACCTTCGATTCGGCGTCGCCCGCGCGCGGGTTCGCCAGGCACCGGCCCGAGGAGGGGCTGGCGGTCGGCGGCGTGGCCTTCCGCGCAAGCGGCGGCGCGAGGTTCGGGCCGGGCACCATCTACGTCCTCAGCGCGCACTACGGCGGCGGCAACCCGATGCTCAACACGGGGACGCTCCCGCTGCTCGGCTGGGCCGCGCCGAACCAGCCCGGCAACGCCTCGCTCGACGCGACGCTCCCCGCGGGCACGACGGCCGTCGGCTGCGACCTCTGGACGCAGCAGCCTTACGCCGGGACGGTCGAAGTCGTCGCGACGACGGCCGACGGGCGGACGCACGCCGTCGTCGTCAACACGCGCAACCGCCCCGCCGCCGCGTTCGTCGGCTTCATCTCCGACGCGGCAATCGTCTCGGTCAGTTTCCGCCCGCCCCGAGGCCAGACCGGCCTGCTCCTCGACAACTTCACCTACGGCCGCAGGGCCAAGGGACGCGTCGTGCGGCCGACCGGCACCACCGCCTCGCAGAGTGGCGCGGACTCGCCCGCCGCCGCGACCCGTCCCGGCGCGGCCGCCGCCGCTCAGACTCCCCCGCCGCCGACAACGCGGCCCTCCGCGCCCCCCGCGGGTAAGGCTCCCAGCGCCGGGGCGATTCAGGCCGCGGCCGCCGCCGCCGCGAAACGCCCGCCCGCCGCGCTCCCCGCCCAAGCGCCTGCGACAGAGGCACCGGCCACGGGCCGACCGCCCGAGCAGGCTTCGACCCCGCAAGGGTCGACTTCACAAGGTTCGACTCCGCAGAAGACAACTTCGCAGGGTTCGCCTCCGCAGGGCTCGTCTCCGCGGGCCTCGTCTTCCGCGCCCGCGCGCGGGACTATCGCTTACGTCCGCGGCGGCACGGAGATTCGACTCGTCGAGGCCGACGGCTCTAACGACCGCCGACTCTGGACGCACGAGTACGCGAAAGAGGGCTCGGCCATCCACGACCTCGCGTGGCGGCCCGACGGCAAGGAGCTTGCCTTCTCCAGCAGCCACCTCAACGTCGCCTCGCTCTACCACGCGGACATCTACGCCGTGGGCGCGGACGGAAAGGGCTTCCGCAAGATAACCAACGCGCCCGACCACGGCGAGCTGGCGCGCTACCCCAAAGGCGCGGTGAGCGTCACGGTGCGCAACGAGCAGCCCGCCTGGAAACAGTCGCAGGCGAGTGTGGGCACCTTCTTCGTCTACGTCGTCGGCGCGGACGAGCCGCAGGCCGTCGTCCTGCCGCCGGGCGCTTCCAGGACGCTCCTCTTCAAGTCGGTGGCCGACTTCGGCGACCACGCCCAGCCCGTCGTCGCGATGTACGGGCAGCACCGCTGGTTCATACCCGGCGTGGACGTCAAAGCAGGGCGGACGATTACCGCGCCCGCCTTCGGCATCAGCGGCGACGGCATCCCGCTCTTCGGCGCTTTCCGCCCGGTCTGGCGCGGCGACGGCTCGCGCCTGAGCTACCGCGACGGCCTCTGCCTCGTCAACACCGTGCCCGCACAGCCGAGGCCCGGCGAGATCGTCTTCGACAAGCTCTTCGCGGGCGAGCCGCCGCCGGGCGCGTGCGCCTGGGACTGGGGGCCGACGCCCGCACTCGCCGACCAGGTCATCTACAGCTCTAACGGCGGCGAGGAAGGCTCCACCGTCCGGCGCGTCAGGGAGGGCGGCACGCACCCCGGCGCGAAACTCCACGTCTTCAGCGAGGCCGGCAGCCAGCTCCTCTCGGACCTGCGCTGGCTGCCCGACGGCTCCGGCTTCCTCTACACGTTCCCCGACTACGCCTACGAGCTGGCGAACATCTTCCGCTACGACTTCGCGACGAAGCGCGCCACGCCGCTGACGAACTTCGAGGGCGAGTACGCGCGCGGCTTCGACGTCTCGCCCGACGGTGCGTGGGTCGTCTTCGAGCGCGCGAAGAAACTCGACGAAGACAAGGACGTCGACCTCTGGGTCATGCGCGCCGACGGGAGCGAGCCGCGTCTGCTCGTGAGGGGCGGCCTCGCGCCTTCGTGGCGTTGAGGGCCGGGGGGTAGAATTCCCGTCGGCGGAATCCACGCCGGCTTCAGGGACGGACTTTGAATATGGCCGAACAGACTTGCATCTTCTGCAAAATCGTCGCGGGCGAGATTCCCGCGGCGAAGGTTTACGAGGACGAGCGGGCGCTCGCCTTCCGCGACATCAACCCGCAGGCCCCGACGCACGCGCTCGTCATCCCGCGCGCGCACGTCGCCTCTTTGAACGACGCGTCCGGGTCGGACGAGGCTCTGCTCGGGCACCTGCTCGTCGTCGCCGCCCGAGTCGCGCGCGAGGCGGGGCACGCCGACTCGGGCTTCCGCACCGTCATCAACACGGGCGCGGACGCCGGCCAGACCGTCTTCCACATACACGTCCACGTCCTCGGCGGGCGCGCGCTCAAATGGCCGCCGGGCTAGTGACGTGCCCCCGCGCCCGCGGCGCTCAGGGGCTCTTGACCGCCTTGGCCGTCTCCGCCTTCGCCTCCTCGGTGCGCTGCGCGCGCTCCTCCTTGAGGAGCGAGGTCTCGTACTTCACCTCGCCGACGAGCGTGTCCGTGATGGCCTTGGCGAAGCCGAGGATGGCGGGGCCGAGGATGACGCCGGGGATGCCGAAGGCGTAGACGCCCGCGACGAGCCCGATGAACATCCAGTAGAAGTTGAAGCGCTGCGCGCTGAGCGCGGCCAGCTTGGGGCGGAGCGCGAGCGACGACCCGGCCGTCATCGCCACCCCGATGAGGAGGTAGGCGGCCGCCGCGCCGGGTCTGTGCTGGAAGACGAGCAGGTAGACGCTGACCGGGATGTAGACGGCCCACTCGCCGAGCAGCGGGAAGAAGCCGATGAGGAAGGTGATGAGCGCCAGCGCCACCGCGAGCGGGACGCCGAAGACGAAGTTCATGACGAGGATGACGACCGCCTTCAACGTCTGGTCGACCATCACGGCGAAGAGCGCGCCGCGCAGCGCGCCGCCGACGTTCTCGACCAGCCGCTCGTAGAACGGCATGAAGTCGCCCGGCACGCGCAGCTTGATGTAGGCGGCGAGCCGCGCCCGCTGCGTCAGCACGTAGAAGAGCGTGAAGAAGAAGACCGTCGCCGAGACGAGCAGCAGCGCCGTGCGCTCCTTCACCTCGGCGAGCGCCTCGCCCGAGCGCACGAACGCCTCGCCGAACCCGGCTTCGAGCGCCGCGCGCGTCTGCTCGGCGGGGACGAAGTCGGAGAGCGAGCGGCTGATGCCGGCGATGACCTGCTCGCGCTGCGCCTGATCCTGCACCGCCGCCGTGTAGCCCGACATCTCGTACCAGCCGTAGCCGATGGTGGCCGCCAGCGGCACGACGATGAGCGCGATGGTGATGAGCGCGCTCCCCGCGCGCGCGTGCAGGCGGCGCTCCAGCCACTCCTGCACGGGCAGGAGGTAGACGCCCGCCACCGTGCCCACCATCAGCGCCACCAGCACCTCGCCGAGCAGCCGCACGAAGAGGAAGAGCGCCAGCGCGATGGCCGCCGCGTAGATGGCCGCCCGCTTGGCCTCGCCCACCGTCACGTCGCCCAGACGCTTCGACTCGCCGCCCTGTTCCATCAGGCGCGTACTGTATCACGCGACCTGTCGCCAGAGTCTGTCCTCGCGGACACAAATTCGCGGCAGTGGGCGGTAAACGTAGAGAGTAGTCAGTAGACAGTAGACAGTAGACAGTAGCGCTCCGCGACTCACGCGCCGCCGCGTACATGCTGACAACCGTGCCGGGGAAGGTTTTTCTACTGACTACTGTCTACTGACTACTGACTACTCTCTACCGCGTTTGTGCGTCGGGGCGAAGACGGGTAAACTCTGCGTTTCGGTTTTCATCCTGTTTTCGGAGTAGTCTTCGCAGAAGAGCTATGAGCAGTAAGAGAGAGACGCCGCTTGAAATTTTCCTCGACGGGCACGACGACGCCGCGTGGCGCGAGGCGTTGACGACGCTCCTGCCTTCCGTCCACGAGGTCGACCGGAACGCGACGCAAATCTGGTTTCACTTCTTCCCGCTGGCGCTGCACCGTGCCTTCGAGGCCGCGGAAGACCCCGCCCGGCTCGCGCAGGAGCTGCTGATGCAGGGGCGCTGGAGCCTCAAAGACCAGGCCGACTCTTCGCACGTCTTCCTCTACGGCCACCGCTTCTGGCCCGACGTGAAGCGCGCCGTCGCGCGCCTCGCCGCGTCGCCCGACGCGACGGCCGGGCGCACGCTCGCCGAGGTCGTGCTCGCGCTCGCGCGCGAGGTCGCCGCGGCGCGCAAGGTCGAAGAGTCGCTCGCCGTCGGCATCGCCGCCGTGGGGCTGATGACCCTGCGGCAGACGGGGCTCGAAGAGTTTAAGAGGACGCCGGGCGACGTCCTCATCGACCGCAAGCACCTGAAGCGCACGCCCGAGGAGGTCTTGATCGAGCGCGCGAAGGACGACTCGCAGGGGCTCTTCGGCTTCCTGCGCACGGCCGACAGGCAGTGGACGGTCGTCTGGGACGAGAACGCGGACGAGCGGCGCTTCCGCGCCGTCGACAAGCAGGAGGTGGCGTCGGCCGCGGCCAACGACAAGCGCCCGTGGCACGAGTCCGACCCGCGCTGCACGGTCGACGAGGGCCCCATCCCCGTCCAGTGCCGCTCGGCCTCCTGCGGCACCTGCTGGGTCGGCGTGCTCGGCGGCGCGGAGAAGCTCTCCGAGACGGACTGGCGCGAGCGCAAGATGATGCCGCTCTTCGGCTACGTCGAGACCGACGAGCCGCGCCCGCTCATCCGGCTCTCGTGCCAGGCGCGCGCCGGGGGCGCGGTCTCGGTCGTCATCCCGCCCTGGAACGGCTACTTCGGCAAGTACCTCAAGCGCGTGCGCGAGGGGGCGGCCGAAGAGGCGGTCGCCGGCTCATGACGTCCGAGGCGAGGCCGGGCGGGGCGCAGGGGCCGCCCACCCTGCGGCGCGACGCCGAGGGGCGCGTCGAGCCCGCGTCGCTGGCGGGCGTCATCCAGTGGTTCCTCGACTACGACGAGCGCGTCGCGGTCGTGCGCTTCCCCGCGGTCGAGTCGCTCTTCCAGTGGCGGCAGCGGCAGGAGTCCCTTGAGTCGAAGTCGGGCGCGGAGGCCGTCGGCTTCAACCGCGCCGAGGACAGGCTCGCCGTCGGCGTCATGCAGGCGCTCGTCGAGCACGACACGGAGGGCGCGCTGCACGCGTGGATAAAGGAGCTGCTCGCCGCGCTCGACGACGCGCAGAAGACGAACGAGGCCATCGCCGAGGCTTACGGCCTGAAGCCCTCGGAGGAGTCGTCGGTCGTCTCGGAGGCGGAGAAGATTCCCTCGCGGCGCGAGCGCGACGTCTATCTCAACTGCTGCTGGTTAGAGACGCTCTGCACCGCCGAGGCGCGCGTGCTGGGCTGGGCCTACCAGGGGCTTTACGGCCGGGCTTTCCGCCCGGATAATTTTTAAGGCCGCGCCCGGCGCGCGGGAGGTGACTTTTAGATGTCGGAAGAGAGACCCACTTACGCGAACAACTCGCAGACCGTCGTCGTCGACGCCGACACCTTCGAGTTCGAGACGCTGGAAGACTCGAACGGCCGCGCGACGGTCGTCCGCTTCCGCGTCGAGAACCCGGACGTGCGCGCGGGCGACGTGCTGCTCGTCCTCTCGGGCAGCGAGATACACTTCCACGGCATGATCGGCGTCATCGAAGACGGCCTCGGCGTCGCCACCGACCGCCGCGGCTCGCTCCTGCCCGCCACCGTCCAGAACGACTCGCCCGCACCGGCGGCCGCCGGGCCGACGGCATCGGGCCTTCGGCCCGGCGTCCGCCGTTGCGGCGTCCGTCTCCCCCATTCAGGGCTTGCGCGCGGTGACGCGGAAGAGCATCTGGCTGCTGAAGAACTGCCCCCGGCCGTCGCGCTCCCTCAGGTCTTCCACCCAGGCTTCGACCTCCCCGGCCGTCAACACCCCGGCGGCGACGGCGCGCGCGGCGAAGTCGCGGAGGCAGAGGTCGTAGACCGGCTGGAACTCCGTGACGCAGATGCCGACGGGCGCGACGTGGATGTCGACGAGCCCCAGCTCCTTACACCACGCGGGGAGCTGCCGCCCCACCCAGCCGTTGGTCTCGAAGTCGCAGGCGTGGTGCAGAATCTTCCGCGTGGCCTCGCGGTCGGTGGCGTCTATCGTCCACGCGTCGACGTCCGGCCCGTTGACGACGACGCGCCCGCCGGGGGCGAGCACGCGCGCCATCTCGGCGAGCACCCGCCGCGGCTCGCCGATGATCTCGAAGACGCGGAGCGAGTAGGCGGCGTCGAACGAGCCCTCGGGGAAGGGGAGGTCGTGCGCGTCCGCGACGCGGAACTCGACGCGCGCGCCCGCGGCGTCGGCCGTGCGCGCGCGCGCCTCGGCCACCATCGTCTCGCTCTTGTCGACGCCGACGACGCTCCCCACCTCGGGGAAGCGCGTCGCCAGCGCGCGCACGCCGCCCCCCGTCCCGCAGCCCACGTCGAGGACGCGCGCCCCGGCCGAGACTTCGAGCGCGTCGAAGACGGCGCGGTACTGCGTCGGGTCGTCCTCGCGCCCGCCGCGAATCATGTCCATCAGGCGGATGTAGTAGTAGGGGTCGGCGTCGCCGTCGACGGACATCCACCCGCTCTTAAATCCCTTATTCATCATCGTGAGTTATCCGTCGTTGTGAGTTACCCGTCGCGGTGAGAATCACGGCCCGTCGGTGACGGTGAATTTAATGTCCCGGCCGCTCTCCGAGAGTTTCTGGTCTGCGCCGTTGTAGGCGTCCACCTGCCAGCGGTACTCGCCCTTCGCGAGCGGCTTGTCGGCGGCGAAGGTGGTCGCCTCGACGCGCTCGTTGACGTAGGGGGAGGTGACGGCGGCGTCGGTCGGGTAGAGGCTGAACTTGTAGTAGGCCGCGTCGGGGTACGCCTCCCACTTCAGCTCCAGCCCACGCGCGCTCACCCTTGAGCCCGCCTTCGGGTTGAGCAGCTTGAGGTCGCCCTTGAAGAGGCTGGTCGGGCGCACGAAGAGCGTCTTGTCGGCGGCGACCTCGTACTTCGTGGAGCTTAAGCCAGCGATGCCGGTGGTGGCGAAGACGTAGGAGTCGGTGTCGAAGACGCGCGCCATCAGGCTCTCGTAGGTCTTCGGCTCCACGTCCGTGATGACGTACTCGCCGCCCTCGTCGGTCTTCGCCGTGAAGGTCTGGCCCGAGCAGCCGCCGAAGTACTGGTTGAACTTCTCGCAGAGCTTGACCTCGATGCCGGCGGCGGGCTTGCCGTTGTAGACGACCTTCCCCTGCACGTTGCCCCTCCCCGGCGCGGGCTTGACCTTCTCGACCCCCGTCTCGGCGGCGGGCGACGGCGTCGCGGCGGCGCGGTTCGCCGACGTCGCGTTCGCGTTCGCCGCCGGGGAGTTGCCGGTGCCCGCGCCCGCGCAGGCCGCGAGGGAGAGCGCCGCCGCGAGGCAGGCGAAGGCGACCGGCCGTTTACCGAGTGTCATAGTTTAAGCCCCTTTCTTCGTCACCCGCCGCGGCGGGGAAGTCTGAAGTGGTACTGCACGTCCGGGGGCGAGCGCGTGCGGCCCCGGCGGCCGCGGCTCAGGCGTCCCGGTGAACGGTCTCGGGCGAGAAGGCGGGCAGGCAGACGGCGACGTACTCGGCCCCGCCCTCCTCGGGGGTGCTGTACTGCACCCACTCGCCGCGCCGCGTGATGACGGCCTGCCCCTCGCGCACGTCTATCGTCTCGCCCGCCGTCCTGACCCGCAGCAGGCCGCGCAGGACGACGGTGTACTCGTCGAACTCCGGC
>DASVSK010000069.1:0-2068 GCA_036388135.1 Pyrinomonadaceae bacterium
CGCGCGCTCGACGGCCAGCCGGTCGCGCTCGGCGGGAGCTTCGAGACGACCGAGGGGCAGGTCGACATCCCGCGCCTCGCCGCCTACGCGCTCAACGTGCCGATGTTCGAGAACTCTTCGCTCGAGATCACGAAGTCGGCCGACCGCCCCTCGGTCGAGGTCGGCGACACGGTCACCTACCGCGTCGAGCTGCGCAACGCGACGCCCGCCGCGCTCGACGACACGCAGGTGCGCGACCAGCTCCCGCCCTCGTTCCACTACGCCGAGGGCACGGCGCTTCTGGAATCGCCGCCCGCGCCCGCGCGCAGCGTCGAGCCCGAGGTCGCCTCCGACGGCCTGCTCATCTTCCGCCTCGGCCGCGTCGAGGCCGGCGCGCGCGCCGTGCTCACGTACCGCGTGCGCGTCGGCGCGAACGCGCGCGAGGGCGAACAGTTCAACACGGCTTCCGCGGCGGGCACGTTCTCCAACGGCGAGCGTGCGTCCACCCCCCCGACACGCGCCTCCGTGCGCGTCCGCCGCGGGCTCTTCTCCTCACAGCAGGTCTTGCTCGGCCGCGTCTATTCGGACGCGAACCTCAACGGCCAGTTCGACCGCGAAGAGCGCGGCGTGCCCGGCGTGCGCCTCTACCTCAACAACGGCCAGTCGGTCATCACCGACTCGGAGGGGCTCTACAACTTCCCCGTCGTCAACGAGGGCGCGCAGGTGCTCTCGCTCGACCCCGTGACGCTTCCCCCCGGCTACACGCTCGCCGACACGGCGCGGCGCGAGGAGCGGAGCTGGACGCGCCTGCTCCGCACCCCGCTCGGCGGCGGCGCGCTGCTCCGACAGAACTACGCGCTCCGCGCGCCCGACCCCGGCGGCGACGACTCCGCGGCCAACGCGCCGGCGAGCCCCGCGTTAAAGAACGGCCTCACCCCCGAAGCCGCCCCGAAGTCGCAGCGCAGCCCGCTCGCCGGCTCGCTCTTCGGCTCGGCCGAGTCGAAGGGCGCGGCGGTGTCGAAGCCCGGCGAGGCGAAGCCGGGCGAAGCGAAGACGGGCGCGCCGCTCGCGTCTGGCACTTACGAGATGACGACCGAGGAGACCCTTGAGCCGGTCGCGCCGGGCGAGGTGCGCGTGCTCTCGCCGCGCCCCGACGAGGCCGTGGCCGGCGCGGCGCTAGAGATAGAGGCGCGCACCAACGCCGCGTGGACGGTCTCGGTCGAGGTCGGCGGCCAGCGCGTCCCCGACTCGAAGATCGGCGAGAAGCGCGTCGACCGCAGGAACGACCTCGCCACCTTCAGCTTCGTCGGCCTCGCCGTCGCGCCGGGGCCCAACCGCATCCGCGTCACGGCCGTCGGCCCCGGCGGCGTCGCCGGGAAGACGGTGGAGCTGACCGCCTACGGCCGCGGCCCCGCGAAGCGTCTTGAGATAGTGACCGATAAAGCCGAGCTTTCGGCGGGCGGGCGCGACTCGACCGCGGTGCGCGTGCGCGCCTTCGACGAGTGGAACCACCCGGCGGCCGACGGCTCGGTCGCGCTCGCGGTCTCGGCCGGCCGCCTGCTCCGCGTCGAAGAGGTCGCCGCCGACGGGAACCGCAACGGCAAGGCGGTCGAGCGCGCCGCCGAGGCCGCGCTCAAGCAGAACGACAGGCTCAGCCACTCCGGCTCGCTCGACCGCACCGACGCCGACGCGCAGGGTAAAGAGAACGAGTCGGCGAGCGAGCAGATAGTCCCGCTCGTCGGCGGCGAGGGTCGCGCGGTGCTCGTCGCGGACAGCGCGCCGGGCTCGGTCGAGATTAACGCGACGACCGGCGCGGTCGAGGCCAAGCGCCGGCTGCGGGTCACGCCCGAAGTCCGCCCCGCCATCCTCGTCGGCCTCGCCGAGATGACGGTCGGCGCGGCCGCGCCCGAACTCTCCGGCGCGGCCTCCGACGCGACCGTCCGCAGCCGCCTCGCCTTCTTCTACCGCGGCCAGTTCCTCGGCTCGAACCTCCTGACGCTGGCCTACGACAGCAACCGCCCCATCAACCGCACGGGGGGGCGCGACCGCCTCTTCCAGTTCGACCCGCTCGACCGCGCCTACCCGCTCT
>DASVSK010000070.1:0-2446 GCA_036388135.1 Pyrinomonadaceae bacterium
CGCGCATCCGCCGCCTCGCCGAGAAGTACGCGAAGGAACAGTAGTCAGTAGACAGTAGGGAAAACAAAGGCGGCGCGTCTCGGCTAAAGGCCGGGCGCGCCGCTTAGTTCTTCTACTGTCTACTGACTACTGTCTACTGACTACTCCTTCAATAGATGTTGAAGTTGTATTCGAGGACGACGTACTGCGAGACGGCGTGGCCGTCCTTCTGCGCGGGGCGGAACCTTATCTGGCGCGCGGCGGCGATGGCCTTCTCGGTGAGGCCGTCGGGCAGACCCTTGACGACGCTGACGCCCGTCACCTCGCCCGAGGCCGAGAGGATGGCGCGGAGCCTGACCGTGCCCGTGACGTTGTTCCGGCGCGCTTCCTCGGTGAAGCCCGGCTCGGGCTTGAAGGTGATGAGGGCGCGCTGCGTCACCTCGGTCTGCCTGAAGGGGCGCGTGTAGTCGACGCCGCCACCGCCGCCGCCGCCGCCCGGCCCGCCGCCGCCGTCGCGTCGGTCGCCGCCGCCGACGTTGCCGCCGCGGCCGGGGCCGAGGCCGGTGCCCTCACCCGGGCCCACGCCGCCGCCGCTGCCCTCGCCCATGCCGCCGCCCTTCCCCGAACCGGACGAGGGCTGCGTCGCGGTCGAGTTAGGCAGGCCGTAGGGGATGTCGCGCGGGTCGACTTTGACGAGCATCGGGTCGACCTGCATCGTCACCGGCGTCGGCAGGTGTGCGTTCGGCGGGGCCGGTCTCGGGTTCGCGGTGAGGATGGGAGGCACTTCGAGCTGCGCCGTGGGCAGCTTGCCGTGTGAGGCCGGCGTCTGCTCCTGGCGTCCGCCGCCGCCGCCCCCCGCGGGCTTCTCGTACTTCGGCTTCGAGCCGCCGCCCTTCCCCTCGTTCGTGCCCGCCGCGCCCTTTTCCGGTTCCGGCTGCTCCTTCGGGATCGGGTTGTCGGCGTAGCCGATGAGTTCCAGATTCTCGTAAGGGTTAACGCCCGCCATTTGCCCGCCGCGCAGCCGCTCCAGCGCGAAGACCGTCCCCAGCAGCAGCGAGACGAAGACGAACGCGCTCAAGGTCGCCAGCGCCACGTCGCGCTGCGAGAAGAAGTCGCGCCCCGCGCGGCCGTAAGCCCCGACCGTCTTGCGCGTGAAGCCGAAGGGGTCGCGCTTGAACTCGGGCCACGTCAGCCCCGCGCCCGCGCCCGCCGCGCGCAGCTCTCGGCGGAGGCGGCGCGCGAGCCCCTCGTCCTCGACGAACGTCACGCGGTACTCGCCGCGCGCGAAGGTCGCCGCCGCCGGCCGCCCCCAGAAGTCTGTCCGAATCTCTTGTGCCATACGTCGCCTCAGCCTTTCTTCGTAGCCGTCCCAGAATGCTTCCGCCGGGAGAGACGTTTCGGCGGCCACGTCGAACACGCGCAGCGTCTCGGCCATCGAGCGGTATCGGGCCGCACAACGCTCGCAGCGCACCACCTCTTCGAGCAGAGCCTCCCGCGCCCCGCCATCGACTTCGCCGAACAGCAGGTCTACGAGACTCTCCTCCGTCGCCTGACAATCGTGTCTCATCGCAAACGCCGCACCGCCGCCGCCCCTAGCCCTTCCCCGAAGCGCCGAGCGGCACGCGCTCGCCCGCCTCCGCGCCCAGCCCCAGCGCCGAGCGCAGCTTCTCGACCGAGCGGAACAGGGACTTCTTCACCGTGCCCGCCGAGCAGCCGAGCGTCTCCGCTATCTCGCGGCCGGTCATCCCCTCGCGGTGCCTGAGCAGGAAGATGAGGCGCTGCTGCTCGGTCAGCTCGCCGAGCGCGAGCATGACGCGCCCGGCCAGAATCTTCCGCTGGTAGTCGTCCTCCGCCCCGGCGTCGGCGAGCCCCCGCTCGGGCGTCTGCCCGTCGAGCATCTCTTCGAGGCTGTCGAGCCGGACGGCCGTCCTCACCTCGTCGCGCGTCACGGTCTCGGCCCGCCGGTGGTTGAGAAAGGTGTTGACCATGATTCGCCGGAGCCACGTGTGGAAGCTCGACTCGAAGCGGAACCCCCGGAGCGAGCGGAATGCCTTCAGCCAGACCTCCTGCGAGAGGTCTTCGGCGTCTTCGGGGCGGCGGCAGTGGTGGAGCGCGAGCGCGTAGACGCGCCGCTCGTACTCCCGCGCGAGCCGGCAGAAGGCTTCGACGTCGCCGCCCTGCGCCCGCCGGATCAGTTCGTTCTCGCTGGTCAACTCAAGTCGGTCCCCGCGGCAAGCTCACAACAAGAGACACGGCGGCGCGGAAAAGGTTGGCGCGCGCCGAGGAAATTTTGTGCTCTGATGTAAGTCCGGGGCGCGGGGGTTGGATTGGCCGCGCGGCGGAAAGGGAAAGGCCGGCGCGGGTCTGCAACCCCGCGCCGGCCTTTACGCCTTTGGGTCTGGCCTGAGCTTACTCCGCGCCGCCGCCCTTCTTCGTCTCCTCCTGCCCGAGCCTGGAGCTGACGGCC
>DASVSK010000071.1:0-2650 GCA_036388135.1 Pyrinomonadaceae bacterium
CGACGGCGGCAAGCAGTGGCAGCGGCGCGGCGGCAACCTCCCGCTCGGCAGCTTCACCAGTGTGCTCATCAACCCCGAGAACCCTGACGAGGTCTTCGTCGGCAACGCCTACGAGCGCGGCGGCAAGGTCTTCACGGCGGCCGAGGGCGGCGGCGTCTTCCGCTCGACGGATAAGGGCATGACGTGGCAGCGGCTCGACCCGCCGCTCCCGAGCCGGCGCGTCTGGGCCCTGGCTTTCGACCCGCAGGATCACGGGCGCATCTTCGTCGGGACGCACTCGGCGGGCGTCTACGTCGCGCGCCGCGGCGGAGACGCGGCGGCCACGAAATAAAGGCAAAAAGGCAAAAGGCAAAGGGTAAAAGGCGAAAGTGAAGGACGAAAGGCGCGCCGCCTCTCATCCACATTTTTGCCTTTTACCCTTTGCCTTTTACCTTTCGTCTTCCTTTACGCCTTGACACGGCGTTACCTGCCTGTGTAAATTGCTGCCCTACCTGGCAGAATAGCGAGGTGATTGGCGGATCACGCGGGTGATCCACGGGCGTGTGGAAAAATTGAAACTTCGGTTTACTTCTTTTCTTTTTCAACGGCTCGCATCTCCCGCCTCAATCCTCCGGAATCCGTCAACCGCCCAAGCTACTCTCGGCACGACTTCGGCGCTCGCGCGCGGCACCGTCCGCGGAACCGGGCGCGGCCGCTCTGCCGCCGGGGAGGCGCGGGAGTAAGCCCGACGTTCGCGCCAGAATATTCCAGCAGGAGTCCCACAGGAGTTCATGTCAACCGAAAACGATAAGCCGACCAACGGCGATAACACCAGCGAACAGCCCACGCCCGGCGCTTCCTCAGTCGAGGCCGGCGAGACCGCCAACGCGGCGGCGGGCGTGACCGCGGCCGCGGCCACGGCCCCGGCGGAACAGGCTGCGGCGGCCCCGGCCCCGCAGCAGTCGTCCCAACAGGCTACCGCGGCCTCCGACGACGACGACGACGAGCCCCGCGGCGGCGGCTCCGACTTCGACTTCGGCGCGATGCTCGACCAGTACGAGCAGGAGCAGGCCCAGTACCAGGAGGGCTCTGTGGTGCGCGGCACCGTGGTCGGCGTCACCGAGCGGTCGGTCGTCATCGACTTCGGCTTCAAGTCGGAGGGTGCCGTCCCCATCGAGGAGTTCATGGAGGCCGGCGAGCTGACCGTCAAGCGCGGCGACGAGGTCGAGGTGCTCATCAAGAGCATGGAGTCGCAGGAGGGCGTGCCCATCCTCTCGCGCGCCGACGCCGTGCGCATGCGCGCCTGGGACGAGCTTGAGCGCGCCTACCGCGAGGGCGTCCCCGTCAAGGGTCGCATCGCCGAGCGCGTCAAGGGCGGGCTCCGCGTCGATGTCGACGGCGTGGCGGCCTTCCTGCCGGGCTCGCAGGTCGACGTCCGACCCATCCGCAACCTCGAATCCCTGCGCGGGCAGGAGATCGAGGCCATGGTCATCAAGCTCAACCGCAAGCGCTCGAACGTCGTGCTCTCGCGCAAGGCCATCCTCGAAGCGGAGAACCAGGGCAAGAAGGGCGAGACGCTCAACAACCTCGAAGAGGGCATCATCGTCGAGGGCCAGATTAAGAACCTGACCGACTACGGCGCGTTCGTCGACCTCGGCGGCATCGACGGCCTGCTCCACGTCACCGACATGAGCTGGGGGCGGCTGCTGAACCCCGGCGAGATGTTCAGGGTCGGCGAGAGCGTCCAGGTCAAGGTGCTCAAGTTCGACAAGGATCGCGAGCGCGTTTCCCTGGGCTACAAGCAGCTCCTGCCCGACCCCTGGGAGTCGGTCTCCGAGCGATTCCCGACCGGCCAGCGCATGAGCGGTAAGATCGCCTCGGTCACCGACTACGGCGCGTTCATCGAGCTCGAGCCGGGCGTCGAGGGTCTCGTCCACGTCTCGGAGATGACGTGGTCGAAGCGGATGAAGCACCCGTCGAAGCTCGTTAACGTCGGCGACCCGGTGGACGTCGAAGTCCTCGGCGTCGACCCGAAGAACCGCCGCATCAGCCTCGGCATGAAGCAGACTCAGCCGAACCCTTGGGAGACGCTGCCCGAGCGCTTCCACATCGGCGACCGCGTGCGGGGCCGCGTCCGCAACCTGACCGACTTCGGTGCCTTCGTCGAGGTCGAGGACGGCGTCGACGGCCTCGTCCACGTTTCGGACATCTCCTGGAACAAGCGCATCAAGCACCCGGGCGAAGTCCTCAAGAAGGGGCAGGAGATCGAGGCGGTCATCACCAACATCGACATCGACAACCGCCGACTCTCGCTCTCGATTAAGGACACCGAGCCGAGCGCGTGGGAGAAGTTCGTCAACGAGCACAAGCCCGGCGACATCGTCCACGGCACGGTGACTCGCTTCGCCAACTTCGGCGCGTTCGTCGAGCTGGCCGAGGGTCTGGAAGGCTTGTGCCACGTCTCGGAGCTGTCGGACGACCGGGTCGAGCGCCCCGAGGACGCGGCGCAGATCGGGCAGGAGCTCGACTTCCGCATCCTGCGCATCGAGGTCGAGTCGAAGAAGATCGGGCTCTCGCACCGCGCGGCCAAGCACGACGAGCCGATTACCGACGTCAAGAGTTACACGACCGACGCCGGCGGCGGCATGGCCTCCCTGGGCGAGCTGGCCGA
>DASVSK010000072.1:0-4414 GCA_036388135.1 Pyrinomonadaceae bacterium
ACGTCGAGCCCGCGCAGACTGCCTACGCCCCCGAGTCGGAGCCCCCGCCCTCGGACGAAAGCCGCGCCGCGCTCCGCCGCCTGCGCGAACAGTTGCGCGACATCATGCTCCTCCTCGAAGCGGAAGAGCCGCGCTCCGGCCCCCGCCACCGCTGAGCGCCCGACCCGCGCCCGCCTCATTTGACCAAAATAAATTTTCCGGTGATACTAAACGCCGTCACGGGATGTGGCGCAGCCTGGTAGCGCGCTCGCTTGGGGTGCGAGAGGTCGCTGGTTCGAATCCAGTCATCCCGATTAACCCAGTCAACACTTTACGGTCGCCCGCGTGGGCGGCCGTTTTAGCTTTGGGGCATAGATGGGGCAGGCTTCTCATTTCTGTATCGAGATGACCTTTGCCGCCTCATTCTCTACGCCCTGAGTCCTCGGCCTGGTCGCCTCGACGGCCGCGTGCTTCGCCCGGTCGGTCGCGTGCGTGTAGCGCCTGGTCGTCTTCGGGTCCGTGTGCCTCATCAGCTCCGCGATGGTCGCCTCCGAGCACCCGGCCTCGGCCAGCCTGGTCCCGAAGGTGTGGCGCAGGTCGTGCCACCTGAGCCCCGAGATATTCGCGTCGCTACAGGCGGAGGCGAACGCCCGCTTGATGCACGTGTAGGGCTTGCCGGTCCTTGGGTTGACGAACAGATACGCGCTCGCCTGATTCTCGCGCGCGAGTACGCGCAGGACTTCCCGTACCTCTTGGTTCATCGGCACTGGATAATCCCTGCCCGTCTTGGCGTTCGGAACGTTGATCACGTTACGTTGGAAATCCACCTGGCTCTTCCTTAGGTTGAGCTGGTCGCCGAGCCGCATCCCGGTGCCTACGGCCACGATGATCATGGGGCGCAGGTGCGCCCGGTCGCCCTCCAGTTGCGCGAAGAGGAGCCGCGCCTCTTCGTCGAGGAGGTAGCGGGTGCGCCTGTTGTCCTCGTCGAGGAACTTCACCTTCCTGCACGGGTTATCCTCGGCCGAAATCTCCTTGCGCTCGACGGCGAGCGAGAAGATACGGAAGAGTATCTGGAGATGGTAGTTGACGTAACGCGGACTGAATTTCGTCTCCTTCTTCGTATTAGACTCGCGCAGGTCCCTTTTGTATTTCTCTATGAGCAGTGGCGAGATCTGTGCGAAGGTCTTGCCCCTGAACCTTTCCTTGACGGTCGGGAGGCAGTAAGACTCGTTCCGCCATGAGCGCTTCGTCTCCTTCGCCCACGGCTCGTATTCCTTCTCGACGAAATCGGCGAAATCACGGGCTCCAGCGGGCCTTCCATAGCGCCCCTGGAACACCGCCTGTCTGGCCTCAGTCTCCGCCTGCTCTGCCTCGTATTTGGTGCGCGCTTCAGGTATGGAAGCCCTGTAGCGCACGCCGCGGATGGTGAAGGCGTAGCGCCACCTCGGGCGCTTCGCCGTGCCTCTGTTCTCTACTGGCATGGTTTTCCTTTCCGGGAATCGCAGCCACGCCGGCCGCGATGCTACCGCAGGGGAAGGGAAGAGTCACTGTCGGGCTGGGGAAGTCGCCTGCTCGCCCGCCACGCCTGTTTTGTCCTGCGCCAGTAGGCGCACGGCCTCCCGCGCGAAGTCTTCTTTAGACTCGACCCAGTGGCGCTTATTCCACGCCTCCGAGCGGCACTTCGAGCCGGGGCAGAAGCGGGCGCGGCCGGGCAGGCGCGTCTCGAAGACTACGCCGCAGTTCTCGCACACCCTCTCGACCGGCTCTTTGCGCTTGCGGGGCATCGTGACTCACTCTCAATGGGCTCTTCGTCCCGTGCTTTGCCGTCCCCCTGCGTTGAAGCGGGAAAGAGCGGGTAGGCCACGGGCGGGCAGGTTCAACGTCACTAGCGGCCGGCGCAGTCTTTCGTCCACTCGTCGATCTCGCGCGCCTCGAAGAGGAGCTGACGGCCGCACTTGCGGAAGGGAATCTTCTTCTTATGGACGAGCTGATAGATGGTGCTCGGCCGACGCCGCAGCATCGCCGCCACCTCAGCGAGCGTGAGGTATTGAGGCACGCCGGCGGGTAGAGTCGCCAGCGTGCCCTCGACGAGCGTCAGCCGAGGCTTCGAAGCCTCCCCGGCGCGCCCCTTAGCCGCCGCCCTCTTCTGCGGCGTGCTCATGACTGCCTCGCCGGGAGCCTGCGCGCCAGCGCCTGCGCGCGCCGCTCTTTCTCCTCGGCCGAGTAGCGCAGCCCCTGCGCCCTCACCCGCGCGTTGTCGGCCTCGACCCCCAGCCGGTTAGTCCGCGCGTGCGCTTCGAGGTATTCCGCGTACGCCTCGTCGAACGCGGCGCGCGCCGCCACGGCCGCCGCCTCCGCCTCGGGCAGTTGCAGCCTGGAGCGCTCGGCGTAGAGTAGCCAGAGCCGGGCCTGCGCCCCGGAGACCTGTAAGCGCAGCGTGCGCCCCCGCGCCTCCAGCTCCTCCAGCCGCGCGGCGTCGAAGTTAGCCTTTGCCTCCTCGACCTCCGCGGGCAGAGAGTCCCGCTCGGCCTTCAGCGTTTGCAGCTCCTCGACCGCCCGCGCCACGTCGGCCTCGACCTCGCCGAGCGCGCGCCCCTTCACGGCCTCCGCCCGCCCGCTTCCGTTCTCTCTACTGCTCATCGATCACCTCCCGCCCCCTTCATTGATTGTTACGGCACCAGCCCCTTAGCTTTACAGAAGCTCTCCGGATGCCTCGGCGCGACGTCGGCCAGGTAGAAGCTCGTCACCTGCACCAGCCCCTTCCCCGCAAGCGTGTAGGGGTTGGCTAAGACCTCGATGGCTCCCCACTCGCCCACCAGCAGCTCGCTCCAGATGCCGTAGACCATCGCGTGCTCGTCCATGCCCGCGCCCAGCCCCTTGCTCAGTTGGTTGGTGGCCTCCGCCCGGTGGTCGTTCATCCTCCCGTCCTGCCACAGCCTCGCGCCGGCGATGTCCGGCGTCAGCTTCGCCGTCTCCCTCACCTCGGGTGTGGTGAGGTAGCCGGCCGTCTCCGGGTCCGTCTCCCCGTCGGCGAGCGCCACGGCCGACTCCATCTCGACGGCCTTCTCCAGCGTGGGCGGGCCGGCGAAGTCCACCTCCGCGGCGACGTCCGGGTTGTTGTAGAGCCCTAAGGGCTCGTTACCCACGCCCGAGCCGTGGACGGCGGCCAGGTCTAAGGCCATGGCGCTCGACTGCGCCATATCTTCGGCGACTATCTCGTCGACGGAAGGGGTGGACTGCACCAGGAGCTGGCGGCTGAAGGTCGTCACGCTGACCAGGAGCTTCGGACGCATCTGCACCTGGCTCAGCGTCATGTTGCTCTGCGCGTAGTCGGCCCCGGGGTTGTCGGAAGCCTAATAAGCAGTGCCGGCGGTGTCCTGACGTGGGAAGCCCACCGAGCCGCGTAAGCCCGTCACCAGGCGCGCGCCGAGCCGGAGCACCAGCGCCCGCTTGTGGAGCGCGCCGATGAAAGGGCCGGCCTCCTCGCCCACCAGCTCGACGCCCTTGCCCGAGGTGTGCGCGTCGAGCGCGGCGCGACTCAGGAGCGTGGGGACGAAGACGCCCCCGCGCCGCTGGTAGTTCTGCGGGAGGTGGCGCGCGATCTCCGCGGAGACGTCAGTCTCGAAAGACTGCGGGGCCTCTAACCCGGCCGCGACCGCCACGGCCCTCCTCAGGCTGTAGCGCCTGCGCTCGGCCTCGCTCAGCTCGACGAGCGGGGCGCGCGCCCCGTCCCTGTTCTCTGTCACTGTGCTCATTACTCTGCCTCTCCTCTCGGGGTTGACCACGCCGCCCTCGCGGGCGGCACACCTCACCTACTCGCCGCGGTACGCCTCTTCAGGCGTCGCCACCTCGGCGACTCTCGCCGGCCCGACCGGGCCGCCCAGCAGCTCCAGCTTCGGCCTCACCGCCTGGACGAACTTCACCGTCGCCGGCGACCACAGCCACTCCGGCTGCCCGTCGTAGACCCTGACGAAGCGGCGCAGCTCCCGCTCCAGGTCTTCTTTCAGCGCCTCGCGCTCTCTGCCCTGCCTGCTGATCATCTCGACGAACTCCTCCACCGCTTCGGGGTTTATTACCTCCAGCGAAGCGTAGCGGATGGCCGCCTTGCAATCATCACAGACCGTGAAACCTCTCCCCTCCCACTGCCGCCGCGGGACGTAGAGCCGGGCGCCGCACGTGCAGCGCACCAGGACGGTGAAGCCGGCCGAGCCCAGCCACCCGGCCTTCATCAGATTCTTCGTCATAACAGGTCATCCTCGACTGCCCGACTGTGGAAGAGTTGGGAGAAGCGCTCGCCGCGGGGGTAGCCCTTTGGGTGGTATTCGGTCGCGGGGCGTCCGGCCTCCGCCGCCTCGTCACTCAGCCGGTAGCCGTCGCGGGTCTCGACCACCCCGGCCGCGAGCAGCCGCTCCAGCGCGCGGTCGACCACCCACCT
>DASVSK010000073.1:0-2273 GCA_036388135.1 Pyrinomonadaceae bacterium
AGCGGTCTTGAAGTATGCGGAAGACCACGAGGCGAAGTTCGTCTCGGTACGTTTCACAGACCTCGTCGGGGCCTGGCACCACCTGACCTACCCCACCCACGAGCTCGACGAGGGCTCTTTCGAGGACGGCTTCGGCTTCGACGCCTCCTCCCTGCGCGGCTGGGCCTCGATCCACGAGTCGGACATGCTGCTCATCCCGGACCCGGGCCGCGCCTGGATGGACCCGTTCTCCGAGGAGCCGACGCTGACGCTGATCGCCAACGCCGTCGACCCCATCACGAAGCAGGGCTACGGCCTCGACCCGCGCTCGGTCGCGCAGCGCGCCGAGAGCTACCTGAAGTTCACCGGCATCGCCGACGTCGTCAACTTCGGCCCCGAGGCCGAGTTCTTCATCTTCGACGGCATCGAGGTCAACAACGAGCCGCACCACAGCGGCTACCGCATCCACTCCGACGAGGGGCACTGGAGCTCGGGGCGCGGCGAGGACGAGTTCCGCGGGCCGAACCTCGGCTACCGCATCCGCAACAAGGAGGGCTACGTCCCCGTGCCCCCGACGGACTCGCTCTCCGACCTGCGCTCGGAGATTTCGCTGACGCTCGAGCAGTGCGGCATCACGGTCGAGTGCCACCACCACGAGGTCGCCAGCGCCGGGCAGTGCGAGATCGACTTCCGCTTCTCGACGATGCTGGGCACGGCCGACAACCTGCAAATCTTCAAGTACGTCGTCCGCAACGTCGCGCACCAGTACGGCAAGGCGGCGACCTTCATGCCCAAGCCGATGTACGGCGACAACGGCTCGGGGATGCACTGCCACCAGTCGCTCTGGAAGGGCGAGAAGCCGCTCTTCGCGGGCGACGGCTACGCGGGTCTCTCCGACATGGCGCGCTGGTACATCGGCGGGCTCCTGAAGCACGCGGCGGCGGTCGTCGCCTTCGCCGCGCCGACGACGAACAGCTACAAGCGCCTCGTCCCCGGCTTCGAGGCCCCCGTCAACCTCGCCTACTCGGCGCGGAACCGCTCGGCCGCCATCCGCATCCCGATGTTCTCGACCAACCCGAAGCTCAAGCGGCTCGAGTTCCGCCCGCCCGACCCGTCATGCAACCCGTACCTCGCCTTCTCGGCGATGCTGATGGCGGGGCTCGACGGCGTGCAGAACCGCATCGACCCCGGCGAGCCGCTCGACAAGGACATCTACGACCTCGCGCCCGAGGAGCTGAAGAACGTGCCCTCCTTGCCCGGCTCGCTCGACGAGTCGCTCAAGGCTCTTGAGGCCGACCACGAGTTCCTGCTCAAGGGCGAGGTCTTCACGCCGCAGCTCATCGACCGCTGGATCACCTACAAGCGCGAGAAGGAGATCAACCCCATGCGGATGCGCCCGCACCCGCTGGAATACTCGCTCTACTTCGACATCTGAGGGAGAGTAGTCAGTAGCCAGTAGAAAAACCCTTCGCGGTGCGGCCGTCGGCGCTTGAGACCACGGCCGTCATCGTCGGAGGGTTTTTCTACTGGCTACTGACTACTGGCTACCGTCTACTGTTAACATATCACCACCTTGCCCGCGCCGGACGAAAAGACCGAATCACTCATCCGCGAGCTGCCCGACCCGGAGGGCGCGCGCCACTTCTACGAGCGCGCCGCGTCGGCTCACCCGCGCGCGGCGCGCGCCTTCGGGCGCGACGAGGGGCTCCTGTCCGACGCGCTGGCGCTCGCGGCGTGGAGCCCGTTGCTGGCGACGACGCTCGAACAGAACCCCGAGCACCTCGGCTGGCTCGCGCGCGAGCGCGCCGACGCGCGCGTGAGGACGACGGAGGAGCTGCGCGAGTCGCTGGCGCGCTTCGCGCTCACGCACACGCAGGAGTCCGCGCAGGCGCAGCTCGCGCGCTTCCGGCGGCGCGAGCTGCTGCGCGTCTACCTCCGCGACATACGCCGCGCCGCCACGCTCGTCGAGACGACCGAGGAGCTTTCCAACCTCGCCGACGCCGCGCTCGTCCACGCGCTGGGCCTCGCGCGGCAGGAGCTTGAGAACCTCTACGGCGCGCCGCAGCGCGCGGACGCGCGCGGGCGTCAGACGTCGGCGGAGGTGGCCGTCGTCGCGCTCGGCAAGCTCGGCTCGCGCGAGCTGAACTACTCCTCCGACATAGACCTCCTCTTCCTCTACTCCGACGACGGCGAGACGTCGGGCGCGGGCGAGCGCGGCGCGGCGACCAACCGCGAGTTCTTCGGCCGTCTGGCCGAGCGCGTCGCGCGCATCGTCGGCGGCGCGGCGGCGGGCG
>DASVSK010000074.1:0-2070 GCA_036388135.1 Pyrinomonadaceae bacterium
GCCCGCCCAGGCCGCCGCGCGCGACCGCGCCGAAAATCTCCGAGAGGTCGGAGCGCAGCCGCACGAGGATGGCCTGCGTCTCCGGGTCGCCGAAGCGGACGTTGTATTCGAGCACGCGCGGGCCGTCCGCGGTCAGCATCAGTCCGACGAAGAGCACGCCGCGGAAGTCCAGGCGCTCGGCGCGCGCGCCTTCGAGCGTGGGCTCGACGACCTCGCGGACGGCGCGCGCGAGCGTCTCCCGGTCGAGCACGTCGGGCGCGGTGACGGCCCCCATGCCGCCCGTGTTCGGCCCCGTGTCGCCCTCGCCGACGCGCTTGTGGTCGCGCGCGGGCGGCATCAGGCGGTAGTCGCGCCCGTCCGTCCACAGCAGCAGCGAAGCCTCGCGCCCCGCGAGCGCCTCCTCGATGACGACGCGCCCCGCGGCCTCCGCGCCCACGCGCCTGCCCTCCATCATCTCGGAGACCGCGGCCTCGGCCTCTTCGCGCGTGCGCGCCACGACGACGCCCTTGCCGGCGGCGAGCCCGTCGGCCTTGACGACGACGGGCCCGCCCGGCCCGCCGAACTCCCCGCCGCGCAGAATCTCGCGCGCCTCCGCGGCCGACGTGGCGACGCGGTGGCGCGCGGTGGGCACGCCGTGACGCAGCATGAAATCTTTGGCGAAGGCTTTGCTCGATTCGAGCCGCGCGGCCGCGCGTGTGGGGCCGGCGACGGCCAGGCGGCGGCGCGCGAACTCGTCCGCCAGCCCGGCGGCGAGCGTCGACTCGCCGCCCGGGACGGTCAGGTCTACGCGCTCGCGCTCGGCGAAGTCGGCGAGCGCCGCGACGTCAGTGGCCCCGACCGGGACGCACTCGGCGGAGTCGGCTATCCCGGCGTTGCCGGGCGCGCAGAAGATTCGCGGCGTGGGGACGCCCGCGCGCCCGCGCCCGAGCGTCCGGCAGAGCGCGTGCTCGCGCCCGCCTGAGCCGATGACAAGCACCTTCATGACCTGGCCGGGTCTCCGTTCACTGTCCTTGATTTTATGTAAGACGAAAAGTGCGCCGCGATGCTGTCACGCGCCGCCGGGGCTGTCAAGAGAAGGGGGAAGGGCGAAGGGCGAAAGTAAGGGCAAGTAACAACTCGTGCGAACGGACTTTAGAGGCCGCCCGTTCTAAGTGAAGGGCGGCCCCTTTTTCAAGGGGGCCGCCCTTCGCTTTCGGCGTCACCTTCGACGTCGACGCCGGGGTCGATTTACCGTCACGCCGCGTGCGCGCGGAGTCCCCACCGGCACGCGAAAGCGCCCGCGCCCGACGCCCGTCACCCGGTTAAACTTTTTCTTCGCTCTTGACACATATTTGTGATACATGTACCGTGCTGAGTCACAGGCGGGACGGGAGCGTTGGGGGCAGTGTGGTTCCGGCGCGCCCCGCGTTCAACTTTGACCCCTCGCTCAAAGCCTGCCGCCCCCTTCGCGGGGTCTACGCTCGAACGCAGTTCCCTCGTAGCACCCGTAAGTTCCAGACCACCGGACGGTCGTTCCCGCGCGGCGCGTACGGGGTTTCATTCACAAGGGATGGGCAACAATGTCACAGGTTCACACAGCAGAGATTTCTCCTGCGGACGCCAAGGGAGATTGGGCCGCGGTGGAGGCTGAGTTCGAGGATCGCGCAATCCTTTGCGTCGATTGCAGCCAGGACTTCACCTGGACGGCGGGCGAGCAGCTCTTCTTCCACGACAAGGGGCTGAAAAACGAGCCCAAGCGCTGCAAGCCCTGCAAGCAGGCCAAGAACGAGCGGCTGGCGGCCATCGCCGCCGCGCAGGCCACGGGCGTGCGCCAGCGCATCGAAGTCTCCGTCCAGTGCGCGCAGTGCGGGCACCAGACGACAGTCCCCTTCTACCCCTCGCAGGGTCGCCCGGTCTTCTGCCGCTCCTGCTTTCTCGGCGGCCGCCACCCCGACGGCGAAGACTAACCCGCCGCCAGCAGACACACCCTGACCCGACACTCCCGTCAGCGCCCCCTCAGGTGCGCACGCCGCGGCGGTACAGCCTTGTCTGAAAAGCAGTAGACAGTAGACAGTAGACAGTAGACAGTAG
>DASVSK010000075.1:0-2192 GCA_036388135.1 Pyrinomonadaceae bacterium
TACTTCGTCCCCTCGATGTTGCGCGTCATGCTGGACGAGCCGGCGCTGGCCGAGTGCCGCGCGCTCCGGAGAGTCATCTGCGGCGGCGAGGCGCTGCCCGCCGAGACGATGCGCCGCTTCTACGCCCAGCTCGGCGCAGAGCTGCACCACTCCTACGGCCCCACGGAGACTTCCATCGCCGCGACCGAGTGGACGTGCGCGCCCGACGCCGCGCGCGTCACGATGGGCCGCCCGCTGGCTAACACGACGCTGTACGTGCTGGCCGACGGGATGCGCCCCGTCCCCGTGGGCGTGCCCGGCGAGCTGTACGTCGGCGGCGACGGCGTCGGTCGCGGCTACCTCGGCCGCGCCGACCTGACGGCCGCCGCCTTCATCCCCGACCCGTTCGCCTCGACGCCGGGCGCGCGCCTCTACAAGACCGGCGACCTCGTGCGCTACCTGCCCGACGGCAACGTCGAATTCCTCGGGCGCGTCGACGACCAGATAAAGATACGCGGCTACCGCATCGAGCTGGGCGAGATAGAGTCGGTGATGGCGCGGCACGCGGCGGTCGCAGAGGCCGTGGCGCTCGCGCGCGAGGACGCGCCGGGGCAGAAGCGGCTCGTCGCCTACGTTGTCCCGGCGGGCGGCGCGGCCCCGACGACCGCCGAGCTGCGCGACCACGCGGCGATGAGTCTGCCCGACTACATGGTGCCGGCCACCTTCGTGCTGCTCGACGCGCCGCCGCTGCTGCCGAGCGGAAAGATCGACCGCCGCGCTCTGCCCGCGCCCGAACAGGCCGCGTCCGTTCAGGAGGAGAACTACGTCGCCCCACGCACGCCGGCCGAAGAGGTCCTCGCCGGCCTCTGGGCGCAGGTGCTCGGCGTCGCGCGCGTCGGGCTCCACGACAACTTCTTCGACCTCGGCGGCCACTCGCTGCTCGCCACGCAGCTCATCTCGCGCGTGCGCCAGACCTTCAACGTGGAGCTGGGGCTGCGCGACCTGTTCGCCGCGCCGACCGTCGGGCAACTGTCGGAGCTGGTCGAGCGCGAGCTGCGCGCCGGGCGCGAGGTGCAGGACAATCCCGTCGTGCGCGCGGAGCGCGACGGCGACCTGCCGCTCTCCTTCGCGCAGCAGCGGCTCTGGTTCCTCAACAGGCTCGACCCCGAAAGCTCGTTCTACAACATCGCCTTCTCGCCGCGGCTCGCGGGCCGGCTCAACGTCGAGGCGCTGCGCCGCGGCTTCAGCGAGGTCTACGCGCGGCACGAGTCGCTGCGGACGACCTTCCCCGTCGTCGACGGCCAGCCCGTGCAGTTGATAGCGCCGCCGGGCGAGTTCGAGCTGCCGCTCATCGACCTCTCGGACCTGCCCGAGGGCGAGCGCGAGGAGCGCGCCCGCGAGCTGCTCACGGCCTCCGCGCGCCTCCACTTCGACCTGGGCGCGGGGCCGCTCATGCGCGCGCTGCTGGTGCGCACCGGCCCCGACATGCACGTGCTCGGCGTGACGATGCACCACATCGTCTCGGACGGCTGGTCTATCGGCGTGCTGGTGTCGGAGCTGGCCGCCGCCTACGGGGCGTTCGACCGCGGCGCGCAGCCCGCGCTGCCCGAGCTGACCATCCACTACGCCGACTACGCCGCCTGGCAGCGCGAGCAGCTTCAGGGCGAGCCGCTCGAACGGCTGCTCGCCTTCTGGCGGGCACAGCTCACCGGCGCGCCGCCCGCGCTCGACCTGCCGACCGACCGGCCGCGCCTCGCCGTGCAGTCCTACAACGGCAGCAGCCACTCGTTCAACTTCCCGTCCACGCTCCTGGGCCGCCTCCGCGACCTGAGCCGCGGCGAGGGCGTGACGCTCTACATGACGCTCGTCGCGGCCTTCCAGTTGTTGCTCTCGCGCTACTCGGGGCAGACCGACGTGGTCATCGGCACGCCCATCGCCAACCGCACGCGCGTCGAGACCGAAGGGCTCATCGGCTGCTTCGTCAACACGCTGGCGCTCCGGACGGACCTCTCGGGCGACATCACGTTCCGCGAGCTGCTCAAGCGCGTGCGCGAGACGACGCTCGGCGCTTACGCGCACCAGGACGTGCCCTTCGAGAAGCTGGTCGAGGAGCTTCAGCCCGAGCGCGACCTGACGCGCTCGCCCCTGTTCCAGGTCATGTTCGTGTTGCAGAACGCCTCGAACGTCGCGCTCGAACTGCCCGGCCTCAGTCT
>DASVSK010000076.1:0-4056 GCA_036388135.1 Pyrinomonadaceae bacterium
CGACGAGGCGCGCGCGGAAGGAGTCTTCGACGAGGCGCGCGCGGTCGTCGGCCACCGCTGGCCGCTGCTCGGCTACGGGGCGCGCGAGTTGGGCGCGCGCGTGGACTGGCTGCGCGAGCCCGCGTCAGGAGTGCGCTGGCCGCTCGACTTCCACGCGGACGTCGCGCTCGTGCGCGGCGACGGCTCGGACGTGCGCGTGCTGTGGGAGTTGAACCGGCTCGGGCACCTGCTCACGCTGGGGCGCGCCTACGCGTCGGGCGGCGGCGAGGCGCTGGCCGAGGAGTTCTTCGCGCAGGTCGAGGCGTGGGGCGCGCAGAACCCCGCGGGCTTCGGGCCGAACTGGGCCTGCGCGATGGAGGTCGCGCTGCGCGCCACGAACCTGCTCGCGGCGCTGCGCCTGTTCCGGCGCTCGCCCGCTCTGAACGAGGGGAGGCTGGCGGCGCTCCTCGCGCTCTTCGACGCGCACGGCCGGCACGTGCGCCGCAACCTCGAATACTCGTACATCGCCACCGGCAACCATTACCTCTCGGACGTCGCGGGGCTGCTCTGGCTCGGCGTCTGCCTCCCCGAGCTTGCCGCGGCCGCGGGCTGGCGCGAGTTCGCGCTCGCCGAGTTGACGCGCGAGCTGGAGAGGCAAGTCCTGCCCGACGGCGCGGACTGGGAGTCTTCGACCGGCTACCACCGCTTCGCGCTCGAACTCTTCCTCTACTCGTTCCTCCTCTGCCGCGAGAACGGCGTCGAGGTCGGCGAGAGTCACTGGCGGCGCGTGCGCTCGATGCTCGAATACCTGCGCGCGTACCTGCGCCCCGACGGGCGCGCGCCGCTCGTCGGCGACACAGACGGCGGGCGCTTCCTGCCGCTCGCGCCCCGCGGCGCGGACGAGCACGCGTACCTCCTCGCCGTCGGCGCGGCCCTCTTCCGCGAGCCGCGCTTTAAACTCTCCGACGACGCGCCGGAGGAGGTCTTCTGGCTCCTCGGCCCGGAAGGCGTGCGCGCTTACGGCGAACTCGAAGCGGCGGGCGCGAACTCTTCCCGCTCCGAAGCCTTCGGGCACGCGGGCGCGTGCGTGCTCCGCGAGGGCGACCTCTACCTTCTGCTCAACGCGAGCGGCGCAGGCTTAGGCGGGCGCGGCGCGCACGGACACAACGACGCGCTCTCAATCGAGGTCTCGGCCTGCGGCGTGAGCTTCATCGCAGACCCCGGCACCTACGTCTACACCGCCGACGCGCGCGCGCGCCACGACTTCCGCTCGACCGCCTACCACTCGACCGTCGGGGCGGACGGCGCGGAGCAGAACACGATTTCGGAGGGCGCGCCCTTCTTCATCGGCGACGAGGCGAAGGCGCGGCTCGTCGCCTTCGCCCCCGGCGACGCGCGCGACACGGCCGCCGCGGAGCATCACGGCTACGAGCGCCTGGCGGCGGGGGCCGTCACGCACCGCCGCTCCGTCGTCTTCGAGAGGCGCGAACGCTTCTGGCTCGTCGAAGACGCTTTGACGGGCGCGGGCACGCACGACTTTCGCTTCGTCTTCCACGCCGCGCCGGGGCGCGAAGTGAAAATACACGACGCGCCCGGGGCCGGGCCGCGCGACGGCTCGGCCGTCGAGATTGTCGACGGCGCGACCGGCGCGCGGCTCGTCGTCCGTTCGCTCGAAGGGCTGGAAGGCTTGACGGTCGAGCCGCGCTGGTCGTCGCGCGACTACGGGTCGAAGGTCGAGACGGCGGCGGCCGTCTGGCGGCTGCGCGCGGTCGCGCCGCTGCGCGCGCGCTGGCTGCTCCTGCCCGTGTGCGCTGGCGAAGACGCCGCCGCGCGTTTAGAGTTGGCGCTCAGGTCGGTGGCCGAGTCCGGCGTTTCGGGCAGTTAAAAAACTATGTGCGGCATCTGCGGGGTCTGGGAGTACGGGGCGGCGGAGGGGCGCGTCGGGCTTGACGTGGTCGCGTCGATGCGCGACCGCATGCCGCACCGCGGGCCGGACGACGCGGGCGCGCAGCTCTTCGACGGCGGACGCCTGGGCCTCGGCTTCCGCCGCCTCTCCATCATCGACCTCTCGCCCGCCGGTCATCAGCCGATGCGCGGCTGCGAGGGCGCGGGCGTGTGGCTCGTCTTCAACGGCGAGATTTACAACCACGCCGAGCTGCGCGAAGGGTTAGAACGGCGCGGCCACACGTACCGCTCGCGCACCGACAGCGAGACCATCATCCACCTCTACGAGGAGCGCGGGCTCGACTTCGTCAAAGAGCTGGAGGGCGACTTCGCCGTCGCGCTGTGGGACGAGGGGCGCGGGCGGCTCGTGCTGGCGCGAGACCGCGTCGGCGTCAAGCCGCTCTACTTCCGGCACGCGGGCGGACGCCTCCTCTTCGCCTCGGAGATAAAGGCCATCCTCGCGCACCCTTCCGTCACGGCCGAGCTGGACGAGGAGTCGCTCTACCACTACCTCTCCTTCCTGACGACGCCCGCACCGCGCACGCTCTTCCGCGGCGTGGGCAAAATCCCTGCCGGCCACATGCTCGTCTGCGGCCGCGGCGGCGACGTCGAGACGATACGCTACTGGGACGCGCTGCCGCCCGAAGCCCCCTCGAACGGCGCGCGCGCCGCCGGGGAGGAGGAGCACCGCGCCGAGATTCTCCGCCTGCTCCGCGAGTCGATAAAGAAACGGATGATGGCGGACGTGCCCTTCGGCGTCTTCCTCTCGGGCGGCGTCGACTCCTCGGCCAACGTGGCGCTGATGGCCGAGCAGATGTCGCGCCCCGTCGACACCTTCACCGTCGCCTACCGCGACCACGTGGAGCTGAACGAACTCGACTCTGCGCGCGACGTCGCGCGGCGCTTCGGCACGAACCACCGCGAGGTCCTGATCGGCGAGCGCGAGATGCTCGACTTCCTCCCCGACCTCGTCTTCCACCAGGACGAGCCGCTGGCCGACCCCGTCTGCGTGCCCCTCTTCTACGTCTCGAAGCTCGCGCGCGAGTCGGGCACGGTCGTAGTGCAGGTCGGCGAGGGGGCGGACGAGCTGTTCAGCGGCTACGACAAGTACGTCAAGTACCTGTGCCTCTACGAGCGCTTCTGGCGACACGCCGAGGCCGCGCCGCGGCTCGCGCGCCGCGCGGCCGGAGCCTTGGCGCGTCCCATCGTCGGCGCGGCGACGGGGAAGGCGGAGGCGGCCGAACTCGTCCGCCGCTTCGGCTCGGGTCAGGAGCTTTTCTGGGGCGCGGCCGTCGTCTTCGACGAGACGCTCAAAGGCCGCCTCGTCTCGGCGGAGGCGCGCGCGCGCCTCGGCGGCCTCTCCTCTTACGAGGTCGTGCGCGAAGACCTTGAGCGCGTCGCGCGCGAGCGCCCGGCGTCGGACTTTCTGGCGCGGATGACCTACATGGAGCTGAAGCTGCGGCTGCCGGAACTGCTCCTGATGCGCGTGGACAAGATGACGATGGCGACGTCCGTTGAGGCGCGCGTGCCGTTCCTCGACCACCACCTCGTCGAGTACGCGATGGGCGTGCCGCGTGCGCTCAAGGTCGAGGGGCGGAGCGGCAAGCACATTTTAAAGCGCGCGCTCGAAGGGGTGCTGCCGCGCGAGGTGCTCTACCGGCCGAAGCGCGGCTTCGGCGCGCCGGTCGAGGGCTGGTTCCGCGGCGCGTCGGCCGACGCGCTTGAGTCGCGCGTGATGAACTCGACGCTGCGCGGGCGCGGGCTGCTCGACTACGGCTTCGTCTCCCGCCTCTTCGGCGAGCACCGCCGCGGCGCGCGCGAGTGGGGCTTCCACCTCTGGGCGCTGCTCAACCTGTCGCTGTGGTACGAGCGTTGGATTGACGGCGGAGAAAGTTAAAGAGGGGGAAGGGAATTCACATGGATGGACAGGATTGACAGGATAAGAAGAAATCAAAGATTTGAAATTTGAAATAGTAAATCTGAAATTCTCTTAATCCTGAATTCTCTTAATCCTGTTCATCCTGTCCACCCATGTGAATTCTCTCCTTCATTATTCCGCGAGCTTGCCGTAGCGGCGTGCGGCGCTCGCCTGTCTCCGACGCTTGCGGCGTTCGACGAGTGAGTAAGGCGTGA
>DASVSK010000077.1:0-2157 GCA_036388135.1 Pyrinomonadaceae bacterium
CAATTGCTAGTGCGTGACATGAAGTGCGCCGCGCCAAAATAGATGATTAATATGGCTCGGCTTCGACGCCTTTATACTCTTTCCGACCCTCGCGTGGCAAGATTTATTTTTTACTACGAGGGGGCCGAACCGCGTACAAAAATGTGCCGGACGCCGCCGCCGCCGGGCGCGGGCGTCGTCCACGTGTGAGGGAAAATGTCTGACAAACCGCACGTCGTCTTCTACACCAAACCCGGCTGCCGCCTCTGCGACGAGGCGCGCGCCGAGATCGGCAACTCCGGCTGCGGCGGGCTCTACACCTACGAAGAGGTGGACATTCTTTCGGACGCCGAACTAAAGCGCCGCTACGGCTGGGACATCCCCGTCGTCCTCATCGACGGCACGCACGCCTTCAAACACTGCCTGACCGCCGAAGAGTTCCGCCGCGCGATACGACTGGCCGCGGGCCGGCGGCGCGAGCGGTAGCGGGCGGGTCGTTCCCACGCGGCGCGCGCCCTTGTCGGCGCACGCACGCGCCCGCCCGCCAACGCTCGCAACGCCCGAGCAGGCTTACGGGACGAAGCGCCTGCGGTACTCGTCTGACGAGAGAAAAGCCCTGACCATCTCCGCCGCGAGGTAGTTGCCGTTGAACTGTTCGAGCTTGCCCAGCCAGAAGTTGTAGCCCGCGAAGTCCGCGTCCGGCGAGGCGTCGGGGTCGCGGCGCAGGTAGCCGAAGTATTGCATCAGCACGAAGGCTCGGTTGAACTCCGCGCGTCGGAAGTCGTCGTCCTCGGCGACGCGGCGCAGCGCCCCCGCGCGCGTCTCGCGCCCGTCGGCGAGGCGCGCGGCGAGGTCCGCCTCCTCGGCGGGCGTGAGCACGTTCCCGGCGTTCGCGTCGAGCGCCGCGACGAACTGCGCCGGCGTCTGACCCGTCTGGTAGCGCGAGACGAGGGCCGCGCGCTCGACGAACGAGTTGACGAAGGCGCGCTTGTTCGCTTCGAGCTGTGCGCGCCAGTCGCCCTGCCCGACCACTACGTTGCGGCCGATCTCCTGCGTGTCGCGCAGGAAGTCCGACAGCCTCAAGGGCACCGGCGTCCCGGGCAAGTTGCCGAAGGCCGCCTTGTGCAGGCGGTAGGCGAGGAAGCCGGTCTCCTGAAATTCGATGGAGAGGAAGAAGGCGGCGCTCGTGTCGACGCGCTTGACCTCGCGGCATTGGGCGTTCGCGCCGCACGACTCGATGCCGCCCGTCCAGAAGGCGAGCCCCTCGGCGTCGGGCTCGCGCGAGAGGAAGTCGAGGTAGTGCTGGCGGACGAAGAAGTCCGAGCGGTCGAGCGGGTTGGCCGCGCTCGTCGCCGCGTCGTCGTCTGTGATGGTGACCGTGCGGGACGGCGGCCCGTCAATCGTGGCGTTCCCGACGAGGTTCGAGAGCGTGACGTTGAAGGACTCACTCCCCTCCTGCGTGTCGTCGTTGGTGATGAGCACCGTGAAGGTCTTCTGCGTCTCGCCGGGCGCGAAGCGCAGCGTGCCGCGCGCGGCCGTGTAGTCGCCGCGCGCGCTGGCCGTCAGGTCGCCCGTCGCGTAGTCGACGAAGACCTCGCCCGTCGTGTCGCCCGAGCGCGTGACGCCGATGAGGGCGCTGCCGGCCTGCTCGAAGGTCGTGAAGTTGACGGGGCCGAACCTGACCTCGACGGGCGTCGGCGTCGGGGTCGCCGACGGCGTCTGCCCCGCGTCGCCGAGCGGGTAGATTCGTCCCTCGCCGTAGCTCGCCACGTAGAGGTTGCCGCCCTCGTCCTCGCCGAAGGCGGAGATTTGAATCGGGGTGTCGAGCAGGAGCGTGTTCACCCAGCCGCCGCCCTCGCGCCGCAGCGCCCAGATGCGGCCGCTGCAAAAGTCGCCGTAGATGTAGAGCCCCTGCATCCGCGGGAACATGCCCGCGCGGTAGACGTAGCCGCCCGTCACCGAGCAGTCGCCCGCCCCGTGGCCGTACACCAGCACGGGCGGCGTCAGCCCCGCCGAGTTGCAGGGGTTCGGGTTGAAGCAGTTCACGCCCTCCATGATGCGCCAGCCGTAGTTCTCGCCGCCGGGGCTTGAGGCGGGCTGGAAGTTGACCTCCTCCCAATTGCCCTGCCCGACGTCGGCCATGTAGAGGTCGGCCGTCAGGCGGTCGAACGAGAAGCG
>DASVSK010000078.1:0-2900 GCA_036388135.1 Pyrinomonadaceae bacterium
TGGATGAGCGGGGCGGAAGCACTACGACGCCGGACGACCCTTACCACGACTTCCGGACGATCAGATTCCTCTCCTTCGCCCTGATCGCGCTGGGGTCGCTCGGCTGGGGGGCTATCGCGCTCTTCTTCACCGGGTACCGCGGGCGGCCGCTGAGCCCGGGTGAAATGCTCAGCTTGTATGGCCCGTTCCTTTACCTCCTGGCGTTCTTCCTCTCCTGCTTCAGTTTTGTGCGGGGGCGGGCGCTCGCCGCGCTGTGTCTCATCTTCAACGCGCCGCTGGCGCTACTTACCGTCTACCTATTATTTCATCTCAGTATCGCCGGGGTCGTGTTGTCTATTTTCCCAGTGATGTGGGTCCTTCTATGCACCGAGCGGCTTAAACTGGAGCGGGCGGCGGCGCCTGACAACGGCCTGCGCGCGACGCCCCCGTAGCGTGCCCCTCATAAATCCTGATGGGGGCGCGGGTGGTACCAAAGCGTTATGCTTTTCAACCCGTAAGCGCCGGGAGGATTCATACTCATGATTGCTGTGACCTCTCTCATTCTCGGCGCCGTTCTCGCGCTCGCACTCGTCGGCCTGGCGCGCAGGTACCCGCCGGGAAGGGAAAGGCGTGTCTACGCCGTCGGCCTGGTGATTGCGGCCCTCGTCTACGTCGGCTTCGGGGCGGCCGGAGGGGCCGGCGGGCGGTGGCTGGCGGTCGAGACCCTCGGCGTCCTCCTCTACGGCGTTGCGGCCTGGGTAGGGCTCCGTGGCCGGCCCTGGTTACTCGCGGCGGGCTGGGCCGCTCACGTCGCCTGGGATGTGCCGTTGCACCTGAGCGGGTCCGGCTCCGGGTACACGCCAGGTTGGTATCCTTGGCTCTGCGTGAGCTTTGACCTGGTCGTTTCCGGCGCCGTATTGGCATCGAGCAGTCGTGGGGGCGCCGCTCAAGCATAAACAGGTTGTGTGCACCGGGAACCATTGACCTCAGGCGCCGTAGGCAACATATTGCTCCGACCGGGTCGTGCTGTCAGCATTGTGAGTTATGCCGGAGACCCGCTCGGTAAACCTCGCCGGATCCCGCCCCGAGAAAGGTCCCTTGGTATGACCGAGTTCACCTACACCGGCAGCGACGGCTGGCCGCTGTATGCCGCCGCCGTAGATTCCGCCGGCAGGCCGACGGCGGGCGGCGAAAACCCGGTGCTCGTCCTGCTCCACGGCGGCGGCCCGGACCACCACAGTCTGGTGCCCCTGGCCCGACGACTCGCGGATCGCTACGCCGTCGTGCTGCCCGACGTGCGCGGCTACGGCCGTTCGGTCTGCCGCGACCCGGCCCGCCACACCTGGGCTCAGTACGCCGACGACGTCATCGCCCTCCTAGACCACCTCGGCGTGCGCCGCGCCGTCGTGGGCGGGGCCGGCATCGGGACGACCATCACGCTGCGCGCCGCGCTCGCGCACCCCGGCCGGGTCAGCGCCCTGGTGCTGATCAGCGTCGAGGACATCGAGGACGACGAGAAGAAGCAGGCCGAGATCGAGTTCCTCGACGCCTTCGCCGCCCGCGTCCGGGCCGAAGGCATCGAGGCGGCCTGGGAGCCGATCCTGAAGGACCTCGCGCCGATCATCGGCACGATGGTGCGGGAGGCCATCCCCCGCTCCGACCCCGCCAGCATCGCCGCCGCGGCGGCCATCGGCCGTGACCGCTCTTTCCGCAACGTAGACGAGCTCGCGGCGGTCGCCGCGCCGACCCTGATCATTCCCGGGATGGACGAGCGACACCCGACCGCCCTGGCCGAAGCCCTCGCCCGCACCCTGCCGCAGGGCCGCCTCGCGCCCGTTACACTCTCGGCCGACCTACGCACGGCCGACGACGTCGCCCGGGCGTTCGCCCCGACGATTCGTGACTTCCTCGCCGCCTTAGCTGACCGACTCTGATCGGCGGCGTCACACTTACCTTGTCGGCGCCTTCACCTCCGTGGAGTCGCCCGTCTTGTGGTCCTCGATCTGGAAGCGGAGGAAGTCGTGGGCGGCCGCGAGAGCCTCAGCGTTCGCCGTCTTGATGCGCACCCGCGCCCCGCGCTCCGTCTCTTCGTACTCGTACCTGATTTCAGCCTTCAGTCGCTGCATGACGGGGACGCCCGGCGGCGTCCGGTCATGGATGAGCATCGGGGCCTTGAAATTCCCCCCGGCGAACATCTTCGCGATGTGCGCGAGGTGCTTTCTGATCTGGTCGCGACTCTCTTTGTCGTCCGCCCCGTTGGCCGTGACTTCGATGGCGCCGCCGTCCGCGTGGAGCAGGAAGCGGTGCTTCGTCTTCTCGTGGTCGAATCCCATCACGCGGTCGCCGCGCTTGTTCACCCCCTCGGCGTGGGCGTCGTGGCCGTGCCCCTGGGTGGGATGCTGCCCCTGTTGCCCGGCGCAGACGCCGGCGTAAGACGCGGTGATTAAAGCGGCGGCGAGCACCGCCGTCATGAAGACCTTATTTCTCATCAGCCTTTCTCCCTTTCCTTCTCACTCCGCCCCCGGCGCCGCGGGCCTTACCGCCGCCCTTTCCGGCGGCGAGAGACTCGAGCAGGCCGGCGCGGCCGCCGTCAGTGGTTTTCGCGAGCCGCCCGTCCCAGTCCTTCAACGTGGCGCGCAGTTCGTCGCGCAACTCCACCAGTTGGGCGAGCCGCTCTTCGACCTCCGCCAGCTTCGCCGCGGCGAGCGCCCGCACCTCTCGGCAGGGCGCCGCGCCGCGATCCCTGACCGACAGCACGCGCGCGAGTTCGTCGAGCGTGAAGCCGACTGCGAGAGCGCGCCGCACGAGCAGCACTCTCGCGAGCGCCCCGGCCGGATATTGGCGGTAGCCGTTGGCGGCGCGGCGGGGGCGTGCGAGCACCCCTTTGCGTTCGTAGTGGCGCAGCGTGTCCGTGCTCACGC
>DASVSK010000079.1:0-4252 GCA_036388135.1 Pyrinomonadaceae bacterium
AGCAGGCGCTCGCAGGGGCCGAGGGCGTGCGCGCCGGGCTGGCGGCCGCGCGCCGCCTCCCGGGCGACGACGGCGACTGGCCGCCGCGCGGCGACGACCCGCGCTGGCCCCGCATCGGCGACGGCGAAGGCCCCGGCGGCAGCACCGGCGGCGGCACGCTGCCGCTCAAGCGCGTGGTGCTGCGGCTCCACAACGTCAAGTGCCTGAAGGAGACGAGGGAGGTCGGCAAGGACGAGATGGAGTGCGCGGCCTCGGCCGTCATCATCACCACAGGCGCGGCCGGGCCCGTCGTCTCGAAGGAGATAGTCGTCGACCCCTTCAAGCTCGGTTCGTTCCACACTGGCGACTCGAAGAGCCTCGGCGACAAGGTGCTCTTCGCCTTCAACACGCCGTCGCCGGAAGAGCTGCCGGTCGCCTACATCATGCACCTCTTCCTCATCGAGAAGGACATGCTCGACCTGCGGAGCGTCCGCGGCAAGATCAGGGACATCGCCAAGAAGCTCGCCCAGGAGATCGTCAACTGGTCGGTGCAGCAGAAGAAGGACTGGATCAAGATCGTCGGCGTGCTGATCGCCATCGGCCTCAACTGGCTCATCGACCGCATCGCCGAGTGGGTGGGCCACGACTACTTCGACCCCGTCTCGGTCAGCTTCAACATCGACTCGCTGGCCGACCGCCTCGAAGGCGGGACGGCCTTCACCCCGCGCGGCGTCGTCAGCGCGCGCAAGGGCAAGGCGCGCTACGACCTCGTGTGGAGCGGCCACATCTTCGCCTGAACGCCCCGGGCCGGCCGGGACATTCTCACCCGGCGTGTCCCGGCCGGCCCGGCACCTTTCAACCTTCTCCCCGGCGAGACGGCCTTACGGAAAGTGGAGAGTCTGAGCCGCGGCTCAAGACACCCGCCAGCCACCTTCCGCCGTCCGCCCTCCCCATTTTCAATATGAAAGACTGGATCGCTTTGAACATGACGCCGGGCGTCGGGCCGCGGGCGGCGGCGCGCCTGCTGGAGAGGTTCGGGTCGGCCGAGGGCGTCTTCGGGGCTCTGAGGTCGGAGCTGGAACGCCTGCGGCTGAGGCCGGAGGCGGTCGAGTCGATAGTGCTGCGCGACCGGCACGATGCGGCGGCGGCCGAGTTGGAACGGCTGCGCGGGATGGCGGACGCCGAAGTGCTCGCCCTCGACGACGGCGCGTACCCGGCCCTGCTGCGCGAGATTCCCGACCCGCCCGTCACGCTCTACGTGCGCGGCGCGTGGGGCGTGTGCCTCGAAGCGCCGTGCGTCGGCGTGGTCGGCTCGCGCCGCTGTTCGACCTACGGGCAGAACGTCGCGCACGCGCTCGCGCGCGACCTCGCCTCGCGCGGCCTGACGGTCGTCTCGGGGCTCGCGCGCGGCATCGACGCGGCGGCGCACCGCGGCGCGCTCGAAGCGGGTGGGCGCACGGCGGCCGTGCTGGGGACGGGGCTCGACGAGGTCTACCCGCGCGACCACCGCCGCCTCGCCGAGGAGGTTCTTGAGCGCGGCGGCGCGCTCGTCACGCAGTTCCCGCTCGGCACCCCGCCCGTGGCGGAAAATTTTCCGTACCGCAACCGCATCATCAGCGGGCTGAGTCTCGGCGTGGTCGTCGTCGAGGCTTCCGAAAACTCGGGCTCGCTCATCACGGCGCGGCTCGCGCTGGAGCAGGGGCGCGAGGTCTTCGCCGTCCCCGGCAACATCACGAGCCGGAACTCCTTCGGCACCAACTTCCTCATCAAGGGCGCGGGCGCGAAGCTCGTCCAGCAGTGGCAGGACGTCGTCGCGGAGTTCCCGGCGGAGCTGGCCGCGGAGCTGCTGCCGCCCGAGACCAAACAGGGGGGGAAGGAAGGGGGGGCGCGTGACGGGCGTCCGGCCGCGCTGCCGGCCGACGTCACGGGGGACGAGCGCGCCGTCCTCTCGCTCCTCACGGCGGACGAGCCGGCGCACATCGACGCGCTCGCCGGGCGGAGCGGCCTGCCCGTCCATGAGCTGTCGGCGCTGCTGCTCGGGCTGGAGATGCGCGAGCTGGTCCGGCAACTGCCGGGCAAGTCGTTCGTCAGAAAGATGTGAGCGGCCGCGCCCCGGACGCCGCGCGGCTCCAAAGTCCGCGGGACGGACGGCGCGGCGGCGCGCGCAATTTAACCGACGCCGCGCGGAAATTCGCCGACGCCGCGCGCCCTCTTCCTTTATAATGCGGCCGCGCCGCAACTTTAACTTTGAGCTTTCGCGCGGGCGCGCCGTGGGAAGGAGCGAGAGGGACTTGAGCACAGACGCCGGTTCGGTCAGGGTCAACATCTTCAACCAGACCTACAGCCTCCGCTCGGCGAGCGGCGACGGCGAGCAGGTCGAGCGCGTCGCGCGGCTGGTGGACGAGCGGATGCGCGCCGTCGCGTCGGGGCTCGCCGTCCACGACGTGGCGAAGGTCGCGGTGCTGACGGCGCTCAACCTCGCCGACGAGCTGGAAGGTCTCAAGAATTTTTACGAGACCGAGCTGCGCTCGATGCTCTCGCGCTCGCGTGAGGAAGACCGCGACGAAGGCCCGGCCGAAGCCGAGGCCGAAACCGAGACCGAAGCGGAGGAGCCGGCCGCCTCCAACGCCCCCGCCGCCGCAATCGACTCCTCCGCCTCCGCCTCCGCCCCCGCGGAGGGGCCGGCCGCTGCCGGGACGTCGCAGGAGGAGCCGTCATGGTTTGAAGCCATCTTCGACACCGACGCGCCGCCCTCCAGGACGGGCGAGGAGAGGCTGAGCAGCCAGGTCACCTCGCGCCTCCGCAGCCAGGTCTCCGCACGCCTGCGCCGCCTGCGCCAGCCCTCGCCCGGCAACTCCATCACCGAAGGCGACGAGACGGAAGGGTGAGGGGATTGGTTCATTGACTCATCGGCTCATTGATTCATTTCTTCATTGAATCAATGAGCCGATGAGTCAATCAACCAGTGAACCAATCCTCTCTTCCTTCCGGAACCACCTCGCCTCGGCGCGCAAGATTCGAGGTGCGTGCCGTTCAGAATTCGGCCTCCGAAAGTTCTTCGACCGAAAAGTTCTCCGCTTGAGAATCTCCGCTTGAGAAAAGGAGCTGGCCCGATGAGACTCTTCAAACATTTCGCGGCGCTCGCCGCGCTGCTGTTCGCCTCGTCCCCCGCGCTCGCCGACATCGCGCTCCCCAAAAGCCCTACGACGCAGCCTCCGCGTAACAGCGAGGTCAGGCGCGACCTGCCCTACGCGCAGATGAGCATCGAGCGCGTTGAGGGGCTGCGCGAGGCGCGTCTGCAAATCCCGCGCACGCAGCTCCGTTGGATGAACGGGATGGCCGGCGAGGCGGCCGGCCTGACCGGGGCGCAGTCCGGCCCGCTCGGGGGCGCGGCCACGGTCGTCGGCGGGCTCTTCCTTTCACTCTCGGCGGTCTTGACGGGGCTGCTGTTGTTGCGCTCGCGCCGCCGCGGCCTGCGCGTGGGGGGCGCGGCCGCCGCGCTGCTGGCCTGCGCGTGCGCGGCCGGGCTGGCGGGGGTCGCGGCATACGCCAACGCGGGGCCGCCGCCGGGCTACCGCGCGCAAGACCCCGGCACGCTCATCCGGGCCGCCTCGGCGGGGACGCTCAGCGGCTCCATCCGCATCGAGATAGTCGAAGAGGGCGCGGAGCTGAAGCTCCTCATCCCGGCGAAGACGACGCGGAAGGGCGGGGAGGAGGAGTAGGTGCAGAGCGCGGCCCAGCTCGGTGCGTTCGAGGCGAGGCGCGGCGCGAGCGTGCGCGGCGTAGCGTCTCCCGCGGCGTTCGGGGCGGCGTGCGCGTGCGTGCTCTTAGGCGCGGCGGCACTGGCGGGGCTGGCCCCGCTCTGGCTGTCGGTCGCGACCGTCTTCCTCTTCGCGGGGCCGCACAACTGGGCGGAGCTGCGTTATTTCATCACGCGGATGCCGGCGCGGCTCGGGCGCTCGCGCGGCTTCTTCGCGCTGGCGGCCGTCGGCGTGTCGGGGCTGACGGCCGTCTACGCGGCGCTCTCGCTCGCGCCCGGCGCTTCGGGCTGGGGCGAGGACGGCTGGTACCTGTCGCTCGCCCTTTGGAACAGCGCGGCGGTCGCGTGGGTGGTGGCGCTCGTCGCGGTGCGCGCGCGGCAGACGCCGAGGCGCGAGTGGGTCTGGGCGCTGCCCGCAGGGTGCGCGCTCGTCGGCGTGTGCTGGCTCGCGCCGCAGGGGTTCTCGCTCGCGCTCGTCTACCTGCACCCGCTCGTCGCGCTCTGGTTCCTCGA
>DASVSK010000080.1:0-8719 GCA_036388135.1 Pyrinomonadaceae bacterium
CCTGCCCGTCGCGGCGCAGAGTCAAAGTCGGCCCACGGGCGCGCGCGCCGACTATCTCAACCCGGAACTTCCCATCGAGCGCAGGGTGGCCGATCTCGTCGGGCGCATGACGCTCGAAGAGAAGGTCGCGCAGATGATGAACAAGGCCCCGGCCGTCGAGCGGCTGGGGATTCCGGCCTACGACTGGTGGAACGAGGCGCTGCACGGCGTCGCCTACGCCGGCCGCGCCACGGTCTTCCCGCAGGCCATCGGGCTCGGCGCGAGCTGGGACCGCGCGCTCATGCGGCGCGTGGCGACGGCCATCTCGGACGAGGCGCGCGCCAAGCACCACGAGGCCGTGCGCCGTGGCAACCGCGGGCGCTTCTACGGCCTCACCTTCTGGTCGCCCAACATCAACATCTTCCGCGACCCGCGCTGGGGGCGCGGCCACGAGACTTACGGCGAAGACCCGCACCTGACGGCCCGGCTCGGCGTCGAGTTCGTCCGCGGCATGCAGGGCGACAACCCGAAGTATCTGAAGACCATCGCCACGCCCAAGCACTACGCCGTCCACAGCGGCCCGGAGCCGGAGCGCCACTTCTTCGACGCCTCGGCCTCCGTGCGCGACATGCGCGACACCTACCTGCCCGCCTTCCGCGCCGCCGTCGTCGAGGCCGGCGCAGGCTCGGTCATGTGCGCCTACAACCGCGTCAACGGCGAGCCGGCCTGCGCGAGCGACTTCCTGCTGAACGACGTCCTGCGCGGCGAGTGGAAGTTCGGCGGCTACGTCGTCTCCGACTGCGACGCCGTCGCCGACATCTACAAGCACCACAAGTACACGAAGACCGAGGAGGAGGGCGTCGCGCTCGCCGTCAAACGCGGCACCGAGCTGACCTGCGGCTACGAGTACCGCGCGCTCCCGGCTGCGGTCAAACAGGGGCTCATCTCCGAGGCCGAGATAGACGCGGCCGTCAAGCGCCTCTTCGCCGCGCGCTTCCGGCTCGGCATGTTCGACCCGCCCGAGATGGTCAAGTACGCGGGCATCCCCTTCGACGTGAACGACTCGGCCGCGCACCGCGAGCTTGCGCGCGCCGCCGCGCGCGAGTCGATGACCCTCCTCAAGAACGAGGGCGACACGCTGCCGCTCCGCAAAGACCTGAAGACCGTCGCCGTCATCGGCCCGAACGCCGACTCGCTGGAGGTGCTGCTGGGGAACTACCACGGCATCCCCTCGAAGTACGTCACGGCGGTCGAGGGCATCCGCGCGAAAGTCTCGCCGGCGACGACCGTGCTCCACGCGATGGGGACGACGCTCACGGGCGAGGCTCTCATCCCCGTCCCGGCCTCCGCCTACACCACCGAGGGCGGCGCGCCGGGCCTCGGTGCCGAATACTTCGCCAACGAGGAGCTGAAGGGCGAGCCCGCCGTCAAACGCACCGACGCGCAGCTCAACTTCAACTGGTTCACAGACCCGCCCGCGCCGGGGCTCCCCTACGACAGGTTCTCGGCGCGCTGGACGGGGCGGCTGACGCCCCCCTCTTCGGGGACGTACCGGTTCGGCGCGAAGGCCGACGACGGCGTGCGCGTCTACCTCGACGACAAACTCGTCGTAGACACGTGGGCCAGCCGCGACGCGCCGACCAACGTCCCCGTCGAGATGGAGGGCGGCAGGGCGTACAAGCTCCGCGTCGAGTTCTTCGACCGCTACGCCGACGCCACCGCGAAGCTCGTCTGGGGGCCGCCGCGGCTGGCCGAGACGATGTTCGAGGAGGCCGTCAGCGCCGCCCGCCGTGCGGACGTCGTCGTCATGGCGCTGGGGCTCGCGCCCTCGGTCGAGGGCGAGGAGATGAGGGTCAAGACCGAGGGCTTCCGCGGCGGCGACCGCACGGCGCTGGAGCTGCCCAAAGTGCAGGAGGACTTGCTGCGCGCCGTCCACGCCGCGGGCAAGCCCGTCGTGCTCGTCCTGTTCAGCGGCGGCGGGGTCGCCGTCAACTGGGCCGACCGTGAAGTGCCGGCAATCGTGCAGGCGTGGTACCCGGGCGAGGAGGGCGGCTCGGGGCTCGCGGACGTACTCTTCGGCGACTACAACCCGGCGGGCCGCCTCCCCGTCACCTTCTACAAGTCGGCCTCGCAGCTCCCGCCCTTCGAGGACTACGGGATGGAGGGGAAGACCTACCGCTACTTCCGTGGCGACCCGCTCTACCCGTTCGGCCACGGGTTGAGCTACACGAGGTTCCAGTACCGCGACCTGCGCGTGAAGAAGCGCGTCAGGGCCGGCGAGACGGTCGAGGTCTCGGCCGAGGTGCTGAACGCGGGCCGGGTGGCGGGCGACGAGGTGGCGCAGCTCTACGTGACCGACGCGGCGGCCTCCGCGCCCGTGCCACTGAGGGCGCTGAAAGGTTTCGAGCGCGTCCACCTGCGGCCGGGCGAGTCGCGCCGCGTCACCTTCAAGCTCGCGCCGCGCGACCTCGCGTTCGTTGACGCCTCGGGCAAGAGCGTGTTGGAGCCGGGCGAGTTTCGCGTCAGCCTGGGCGGCAAGCAGCCCGGCTTCAAGGGCAGCGCCGACGCGCGGACGACCGGCGTGGTCACGGGCGGCTTCGCCGTCACGGGTAACCGGATGGAGATTCCTTAAGGCAGCGTGATGAGCAGAAAAACAGGAGCCGCCTTCAAGGCGACGGCCGCCGCCTTCGTCCTCCTCCTTAACGCGGCGCTGGCCCCAGCCGGCGCTTTCGCGCAGAGGAGGAGCGCGCAGCGGCGACAGCAGCGGCAACAACAGCCCGGCGCGCCCGCGAAGCCCGCCACCGTCCCCGACCTCGCCGCCTTCGTCAACCCGTTCGTCGGCACGGGCAACTCGCCGCTGCCCGACTACCTCGGCGGCAACGCGAGCGGCAACACCTTCCCCGGCGCGACGCTGCCCTTCGGCATGGTGCAGTTCAGCCCCGACTCCGAGCGCGGCTTCGGCCCGAACGACCGCGGCAGCTACGTCTACCAGGACACGGCCATCCGCGGCTTCAGCCTCACGCACCTGAGCGGGCCGGGCTGCCCCATCTTCGGCGACGTGCCCATCATGCCCGTCGCCGGGCAGGTCAAAGCCTCTCCGGCCTCCGCGCCCGGCGACTACGTCTCGAAGTTCTCGCACGAACGCGAGCGCGCCGCGCCCGGCTTCTACGAGGTCGCGCTCGACTCCGGCGTCAGGGTGAGCCTGACGGCGACGACGCGCACAGGCTTCGGCGTCTTCGCCTTCCCCGCGGGGTCGCCCGCGACGCTCCTCGTCAACGTCGGGCGCAACGCCACGGGCGTGCAGGAGGCCGAGTGGCGCGCCGAGGGCGACCGCGGGATGAGCGGTTCGGTGGCGAGCGGCGGCTTCTGCGGCGCGCGCAACAGGTACGTGCTCCACTTCGCCGCGGAGTTCGACCGCCCCTTCGCCTCTTTCGGGAGCTGGGAGGGCGAGCGCGTCCTGCGCGGCGTGAGCCCGGCCCGGGGCAGGCAGAACACGGGCGGGTTCGTCACGTTCGACAACCCTTCGGGCGGCGTCGTCCGCATGAAGGTCGGCGTCTCGTACGTGAGCGTCGAGAACGCGCGGCTGAACCTGCGGGCGGAGAACCCGGGCTGGGACTTCGACGCGGTGCGTGCCGCGGCGCGCGCCCGCTGGAACGACGCGCTCTCGCGGCTCGAAGCACGCGGCGGGGGCGAAGGCGAGAGGCGCGTCTTCTACACCGCGCTCTACCACGCGCTGCTCCACCCCACCACCTTCGGCGACTCGAACGGCGAGTACCTCGGCTTCGACGAGCGCGTACACCGCTCGCCCGGCCACACGCAGTACACCAACTTCTCCGGCTGGGACATCTACCGCTCGCAGATACCGCTCGTCGCGCTCCTCTTCCTGGAGGAGGCGTCCGACATGATGCAGTCGCTCGTCAACGCGGCCGAGCAGGGCGGCGGGCTCCCGCTGTGGCCCGTCGCCAACGACGAGAGCGGCGCGATGGTCGGCGACCCCGCGACGGCGAGCATCGCCAGCGCGTACGCGCTCGGCGCGCGCCGCTTCGACACGCGCGCCGCGCTGCGCGCGATGATACGCAACGCCTCCGACCCCGGCGCGCGCTCGCGCTCCTACCCCGCGCGCGGCGCGCTGGCCGACTACCTGAAGTACGGCTACATCCCGATGGAGCAGAAGGGGCTGCGCGGCTCGCCCTCCGTGGCGCTCGAATACCAGACCGCCGACTTCGCGCTCGCGCAGTTCGCCGCGGCGCAGGGCGACGCGAAGACCGGCCGCGAGATGATGCGGCGCGCGCAGTGGTGGACGCGGCTGTTCGACCCCGAACACAAGTACATCCGCGGGCGCTGGCGCGACGGCTCGTGGCTGCCGGGCTTCGACTTCAAGGCGATGCTCTACAGGCCGGAGCTGCCCTGGCGCTACGACAGCCACAAGTCCTACGTCGAGGGCAACGCCGCGCAGTACACGTGGATGATTCCGCACAACATGCGCGGCCTCTTCGAGCGCATCGGCGGCGACGAGGTCGTCATCCGAAGGCTCGACGACTTCTTCAAGGAGTTCAACGCCGGCCCCGACCGCCCGCACTTCTTCATCGGCAACGAGCCGGTCTTCCCCGTGCCGTGGGCCTACAACTACGCGGGCCAGCCCTGGAAGACGCAGAACATAACGCGGCGCGTCCTGACCGAGTTGTTCACGGACACGCCGGGCGGCCTCCCCGGCAACGACGACCTCGGCGCGACCTCTTCGTGGGTGGTCTTCGCCGCCCTCGGGATGTACCCGTCGGTGCCCGGCGTCGGCGGCTTCTCGCTCAACAGCCCGCTCTTCCCGGAGGTGTTAGTGCGGATGGGGCGGACGAACCGCGTGCTCAGATTGGTCGGCGAAGGGGCGGCGGCGCGCGCGCCCTACGTGCAGGAGCTGCGTCTGGACGGCGCGCCCTTCGAGAGCACCTGGCTCCCTTTCGAGAAGTTCGAGCGCGGGGCGACTCTCACCTTCAGGCTCGGGCCCGAGCCGAACACGAAATGGGCGACCCGCGCGTCGGCCGCGCCGCCCTCCTTCGCCGAAGGGATGGAGGGCGCGTCGTCGCCCTGAGTCCGCGCCGCGACGCCGGATGAAGAGAACGAGAGGGGCGCGCCGAAATGTTCGGCGCGCCCCTCTCGTTCGCGGGCACCGGTCTTCCCCGTCTTAAAGAGCTTGCTCTCCTGCGGCCTACTTCTTCTCCGCGGCGAGCGCGCGCACGCGCGCCGACCAGTCCGGCGCGGTCATCAAGCTGAGACCCGGCTGCTCGGCGGCGGCGTGTAAGAGCTGCCGGAGCGCCGGGAGGATGGTGAATTCCACCTCCGACGGCGTCCTCGCCACCCCATCTAAAAGGGCGAGCCGCTCCTCCCTCCAGCCGAGCGGCGGGGCGCTCCCGTGCGAGAGGTACTGGAGCGCTTCGAGCCCCGCGCCGCCCATCTCGGCGAGCCTGTCCGCGAGCGGCACGGCGTCGCGCATGAGCGGCGAGCGGTCGGCCATCACGCGGACGGCCGGCTGCACGCCGCGCCACTCTTCCAGAAGCGCGCGCACGCGCTCGCGTCGCGACTGGAACCGCGGCGCGTCGTCGAGCAGTCCCGCGACCGCCGACGCGAACTCGCGCGCCGCCCGACTGTCGGGCGCGGCGGCGTCCACGAGCCGCGTGAGAGGAACCGTCTGCGTGATCTGTTTGTGCTTCTCCCGCTCGAAGTAGGTCGGCCGCAGCGCGCCCAACAGAGTCTCCAGCGGGCGCGTCTCCTCGCCGCCGGCCAGACGCCGCAACATCCGCCCCTGGTAGGAGCGGTGCGTCAGTCCCACCTCTTCGAGGTGCGCCCCGACCACTTCGAGCCGGCGGTACATGTCCTCCACGTCGCGGACATCGCGCGGCGACCAGAGCCGCTCGGCGATTGCGGCGAGGCGCGGCCAGATGCGCGAGTCCACGTTCTCGGGGCCGACGTACTCGGCCCACATGCAGGCCTCGCCGCCGAGGACGCGAGCCGCCTCCTGCGCCGTGAGCCCCGAGCCTTCGGGGAGCGGGTCGACGAGGTAGTGCGCCGACGCCGGGAGCAGGTGGTCGAGGTAATAGCCGTTCGAGAGGATGCCGGCGAAGCCCTTGCGCGCGCCCTCGGCCAGAGACTCCGGCCCGCGCCACGACTGGACGACGATGTCGCGCGGCAAATCCGGGTGGAGAATCTCGTCCCACCCGACCATCTTCTTCCCGTGCTTCGTGACCATCTTCGAGACGCGCTGGTTGAAGTGTGCCTGGAGCGCCTGCTTGTCCTTGATGTTGTTCTTCGACATGAACGCCTGCACCTGCGGGCTCAGCCGCCAGTGTTTGCCCGTCACCTCGTCGCCGCCGGTGTGCATGTAGGCGTCGGGGAAGAGCGCGGCCATCTCGCCGAGGAAGCGGTCGAGGAATCTGTAAGTCTCCTCTTTCGTCGGGTCCATCGACGCGTCGAAGACGCCGTATCGGCGCTCTATCTGGTACGGCCCCGGCGCGGTCGCAAGCTCCGGGTGGCCGACGAACCAGGAGGTCGTGTGGCCGGGCACGTCGAACTCGGGGACGACGCGGATGCCGCGCGCGGCCGCGTAGGCGACGACGTCGCGAATCTCATCCTGCGTGTAGAAGTCGCCGTCCGAGCCCATCTGGTGGAGGCGCGGGAACGTCTTGCTCTCGACGCGGAAGCCCTGGTCGTCTGTGAGGTGCCAGTGCAGGACGTTGAGCTTGACGGCGGCCATGCCGTCGAGGTTGCGCTTGACGACTTCGACGGGCTGCCAGTGGCGCGCCACGTCCATTTGCAGCCCGCGCCAGAGGAAGCGCGGCGAGTCGGCGACGCGCGCCTCGGGGACGAAGTAGCCGCCCCCGTCCGCCGTCACCAACTGGAGGAAGGTCTCCAACCCCCGCAGAGCGCCGACCACGGTCGCGGCGTTGACGAACGCCTGCCTCTCGGACACTTCGAGCGCGTAAGACTCGTCCTGCCCAAGCTCCGGCGTGGCCGGCCCCGCGCCGCGGCACTGGATGACGAGGTTGGCGGCGGCGGGTATCTCCGCCAGCCCGCGCGCGAACTCCAGCCCCGTGCGCCGCTCCAGCCGCCTTACGGCGCGGTCGAGCCCCGCGAGGAGGCGCGCGTCGCTGTGACCCTGAACCGCCACGGAGAAGGACGGCTCGACCTTCAAACGCGCCCCGAGCAGTCGCACGGATGACGGCGTCGGCATGAGGCCGTGCCGCGCCGAAGGGATGGCCGCCGCCGCGGCGGGCCGCGCCTCCTGCGCGGGGAAGCGGGGCGCGAGAGTCAGCAGAAAAAGGCAGCAGACGAGGGCACGCTTTAGCGTTTTCATTCTTTCTATCATCGAGAAGACGTTTTTCCTTTGGGGCGTATCGGAGAGCGCGTACAATGCTTCGCGCGGTTATACCACAACAAAACCAACGACGTATCCGGCCCGGCCGCAGAGGGCTTTGCGGCGAGCCGCGCGAAAAAAAAGGAATGCCGAACAAAAGACTCCTGATACTGGCCGCATGCTGGCTTATCGTCTTCGCCCACGCGGCCCCGGAAGTGTGCGCCGACGACGCGAGTGCGGCGCGTGGAGGGCAGACGGCCCCCGGCGGCCGCCCGACGCCCCCGCCGCTCAGTCCCGAGGTCGTGCGCGGCGCGGTCAGGCTCGCGCGCGGCGCTGACCCCGTCTTCTCCAACGCGAGGCTGCGCCTGCGCTTCGCGGACAACACGACCGTCACCGGCGACTTCGAGCCGGCGGGCCGCGACGCCGGCTCCGACGGGGCCGGGCGCTTCGACCTCTGGCGGTACGGCTTCAAGCCTGTGGTCGCGCCGGGCAGCTCCGCCGACGCGCCGGCGCACAAGGCGACGCTCGAACTGCGCCGCTACGCGTCTTCGGAGACGGTCGTCGCGTGGCTCGACTATGAAGGCCCCCCGCTCGCCCCGCGCGACGGCGTGACGCTGCTCATGGGGCTCGACGCCTTCGCACGCGGGACGGCGCAGAAGCGGCTCAAGCTCTACTGGACGGCACCCGTCTTCGTCTCGGACTACCGCCTGCTCCCGCCCGCCAACCAGCTCCTACTGTGGCAGCAGACCGGGCGCGGCGGCTATCACCTGTTGGTTCCGATGGCCGGGGGCGGGATGGTCGGCGAGCTGGGCGTCGCCGAAATTAACTACCGGCCGGAGTTCCGCGTCGCCGCGTCGAGCTACGACCCGAAACACGCTCCGCGCCGCGTGCCGCTCTTCGCCTACTCGTCTTCGGACGACCCATACCGGCTGACGCGCGCGACCTACGAGACGGCCTTCGCCGCGACCGAACAGCACGGGCGGCTGCGCTGGCAGAAGGGCTACCCCGAAATCTTCCGCGGCTTCGGCTGGTGCTCCTGGAACGCCTACGAGCACGGCGTGACGGAGGAGAAGATTCTGAACAGCGTGCGCTCCTTCCGCGACAAAAGTATCCCGCTCGGCTTCGTGCTCGTCGACGACGGCTGGCTCTCGGTGACGAAGGACGGGCAGGACGGGCGTCTCACGGGCTTCGGGGCCGACCCGAAGAAATTCCCACGCGGGCTCGACGGGCTCGCGCGCGCGCTGCGCGGCGAGTACGCGATCACGCACCTCGGCGTCTGGCACACCTTCCAGGGCTACTGGTCGGGCGTGGACAGGGAGTCGCCGCTGGCGCGCGCCCACGCCCTGCTGCACGGGCGGGACGACAAGTCGCTGCCCGACCCGCGCGGGGGGCGCGGGG
>DASVSK010000081.1:0-2482 GCA_036388135.1 Pyrinomonadaceae bacterium
AGTAGACAGTAGTCAGTAGACAGTAGAAAAACCTTCGTCAGTCGAATCGTCAGGGAGTCAGCGTCAACGGCCGTAACGCGGAGCGCTACTGACTACTGTCTACTTCCCCGTTCATGCGTTCTCCCTGACGGCCTGCTCGACGACGTCGGCGGTGATGTCGAAGTGTGAGGCGTTCCAGACGACCTGGCCGTTGCGGATGACTAGCGCCTGCGGCGTCTCGTGTCGGACGCCGGTGCGCTCCTCGACCTCACGCGAGACGTCGCGGCTCGTCTGCACGACGACGATAGAGACGGGCGTCTTGACCTCCTCCATCTGCCTGTGGGCGCGCGCGCTGATCGGGCAGGCGGTGCTGTGCTTGAACAGGAGCACGGGCTCCGTGTGCGAGCGCGCGAACAGGTCTTCGAGCGCGGCGGCGTCTGAAACAGGGTTGAAGTTCGTGTCCATCTCGATTCACCCTTGCACGTCTGAATTTGGTCGGAAAACTTTAAAAGGATATTAGCCCACCCCCACGGGCAAGGCAAAAGGGGAAAGGGGAAAGTAAAGCTCGGATGACTTTACCAGTCTCGATTTAACCCACGGCCCTCGCAACGCAGAGCGCTACTGCCTACTGACTACTGTCTACTGACTACTCTTCATCCTTCATCCTTCATCCCTTCACTTGTGTGTGAGGACGATTTCGGTGATGAGTATGTCGGCGTCGGGCGAGTCGCTGACGCGCACGAAGGCGGGCTTCGGGGCGCTCGTCTTGACCTTGAGGCCGCGTTGAAGCGTGGCGGGCATGTCGGGCGGCGGCGCGGCCTGCGTGAGCCGCGCGTTCTTCGCCTCCGTGACGCGGCGGCCCTTCACGCCGTTCCTGATGCGCCCCCACGCCTCCGCCGAGAGCCGCCAGGTACACGCCTCGCCCTTCCCGCGGCAGAACTCGGCGAGCGCCTCGCCCGCGGGGACGCCCGCGAGCGGCTCGCGCGAGAAGACGACGAAGAGGTGCTCGGTGGCGGGCGGGTCGGTGAACTCGATGCCCTGATTGACGTCAGACGGGAAGGTCACGTAGGTGTGCGCCCGGAGGGCGTTGGCACCGTCTTCGACGAGCGCGTCGGGGAAGACCATGTCCAGCGTCTTCGAGCCGCCCGAGGCGTTGAACATGTAGAGGTAGCCGTCGGCGTTCGTCTCGAACGCGATGGCGATGCGGTCGCCGGTCTTGAACTCCCGCGTCGGCTCGACGAAGGTCAGCCTGTCGTCGTCGTCCTTCATGAACATCGTGAAGCCGAGCGCGAGCGGGCGGCGCGACCCGCCCGCCTTCGAGGGCTGCGCGGCCGCCTCGCCGTTTGCGGCCGACGGCGTCGCCGCCTCGGGGCCGCCCGCGGGTCGCGCGCCGTCGCCCTTGTTCGACTTCGCCGCTGCGCCGGCCTTGACAGCCGGGGTCTTGCCGGAGGCCGCGCCGCCGCCCGCGGCCTTACCCTTCGCGGCGTTACCCCTGCGCGGCGCGGGCTTCGCCCGCTTCCCGGTCTGCTTGCCGGGCTCGTCGAAGCTCACGCCGCGCGTGGCGGTGAAGTCATCGATGACCTGCTGATCCTTCTGCCGCTCCTGCGCGCGCGCCGCCCCGCAGACCGCGAGCGCGAATACGGCGAGCGTCAGCAAAGGGGTTCTGAGACGCATGTTCGTTCCTCCTTAAAGTTGCGCGAAGGTGAGGGCTCGACCCGGCGAGGGCCGCCGCCGGGCGCGGTCAGCGGTGATCTATCCTGACGTCAAAGACGAGCGGCCTGCCCGCCTCGGTCGCCGACTCGGGCGCGAGCACCACGACCTGACGCTCGTCGCCCTCGCCCCTCACGGCCAGCTCGGGCGCGTCCTGCTTGAGCCGCGCGCGGAACTCTTCGAGCTCGCCGACCTCGGCGGGCGTCAGCTCGCGCAGATACTCTTCGGCCAGGAACGCGGGCGACTTGAGCGGCGTCGGCGAGAAGATGAAGACGAAGTCGTCCGCGCCGGGGTTGGGGTCGAGGTTAAACTTCACCCCGCCGAACGGGAACGAGTAGTCCGCGCCCGCGCCGACGTAGTTCGACTTGAGCCTACCCGCGCCCTTCGCCGTCAGCAGCGTCGTCTGCGCGTTGCCGTCCTTGTAAGGGCCGATGATGTAGAGGTACCCGCGGCGGCGCGTCACGAAATGAAACTTGAACCACTTGCCCGAGGCGAGCACCGGGGCCAGCTCGGCGACGCGCCTGCCCGTCGTGTCGTCCCTCTCTTCAAAAGCCTCGAACCAGTAGCTCGCCGCCTCGGCCTTCGGCGCGGACGCCGGGCGCGCGGGCGGCGGGGTCTCGGACGCGGGGGCCGGGGTCGGCCCCTCGCCCCGGCCCTTCCAGGCGAGCCAGCCGCCGACGCCCGCGACGAGCAGCAGCGCGAGCGCGCCGCCCGCGACGAGCGGCGCGAGCGACCGGCGCGGCTCCGGCGCGGCGGCGGACGCGGCCGCGCCGCCGTGCGCCGACTCGCGCTC
>DASVSK010000082.1:0-1721 GCA_036388135.1 Pyrinomonadaceae bacterium
GTGGACGGCCGACCCGAAGATGCCCCTGCGCGGGCTGACGGCCGACCGGCGCGGCACGGTCTACGTCGTGCAGAAGGGCGAGATCGTCCGCTACGAGGGGCCGACGGGCAAACTGCTCGGCCCGATGCGGCCCGGCGGCGGGCGCTTCGACGACGTGACGGCGACGCCCGACGGCGGGCTCGTCGCCTTCTCCTACCAGTCGCGCGACGACGTGCTGAAAATCAATTCGGCGGGCGAGGTCACGCAGACCATCAAGGCGGCCGTCAGCGGCCAGACCGACCGGAGCGAGCTCTCCATCCGCGTCGCCGCCGACGGGGTGGGCAACGTCTACGCGCTCGGCGAGTTCAACGACGCCGTCTTCAAGTACTCGCCCGACGGGCGCTTCCTGACGCGCTTCGGCGGCGACGGCGACGAGCCGGGGCTGTTCCGCGCCCCCGGCGCCATCGCCGTCGACAACCAGGGGCGCGTCTACGTCGCCGACTTCAAGGGCGTTCAGGTCTTCGACCCGAACGGCCGCTACCTCGGCCTCATCGACGTCAAGGGCGCCGCCTCCGGCCTCGTCTTCAACGACGCGGGCGAGCTGCTGGTGGTCGCGCGCACCGCCGTCTGGAAGTTCCCGCCCTCCGACAAGCGCTGAGGCGCGGCCGCGCCGCGCCGTGTTACATTCGATTCATGCGCGTGATCGCCGGACAGTACCGCGGGCGTGTGCTCAAGAACCCGCAGGGGTTGCAGACGCGCCCGACCTCCGACCGGCTGCGCGAGACGCTCTTTAACGTGCTCGCGCCGCGGCTCGACGGCGCGCGGTTTCTCGACCTCTGCGCGGGCACGGGTGCCGTCGGCATCGAGGCGCTGTCGCGCGGCGCGGCCTTCGTCACCTTCGTCGACCGCGTACACAAGATGTGCGGACTCGTCGAGGAGAACCTCGACCTGCTCGGCGTGCCCGAGGAGATGACAGAGGTCGTCAAGAGCGACGCGGCCGAGTACCTCAAGCGCACGAGCCGCAACGAGGGGCAGGAGTGGCGCGCCGGGAGCGAGCCCTGGGACGTCGCCTACTTCGACCCGCCCTACGCCTCGGACTACCTCTCCGTGCTGCGCGAGTTCGGCGCGCACCCGACGGCGCTGCTGCGCGGCGGCGGCCTGCTCGTCGTCGAGCACCACCACAAGAACCCAATGCCCGAGGCCGCGGGCTCGCTGCGCCGCTGGCGCGTGCTCAAACAGGGCGACTCGGCGCTGAGCTTCTACGAGGCCGCCTGATTGACTCGGGCGCGCGCGTTGCGCCAAACTCCTGAAGCGAGAAGCCCCTCCGCCTCAACAGCATTCGAGAACAAGCCGCCGCATCGGCGCGCGACGTCGTGCGCGCCGGCGCGGCCCGGGATTCATTTAAGAGATGGAGCAGTCAGGCAGGAATCGCCGACTCAAGCCGAGGTTCAACGCGGAGCTGCCGTGCGACGTCGCGCCGGGCGACGCCGACCTCCTTTTCTTCGGCGGGAGGCTCGAATGCCGCACGCGCGACCTGAGCGAGAGCGGCGTCGGCGTCGTCGCCGGCTCGATCTACCTCGGCTACACCTGCGTCGTCGACGAGGCGCGCTCGCTCGTCCTGCGGCTCGTCCTCCCCTCGGGCGCGGTCGAGATGGAGGCGACCGCCGCGCACTACCTACGCCTCGACGCGGGCGGCGAAGAGCCCAGCTACCTCATCGGCCTCCGCATCACCTCGATGACGG
>DASVSK010000083.1:0-6679 GCA_036388135.1 Pyrinomonadaceae bacterium
GCCTCGGCCATCCCGTCGATGACCTCGGAGAAGGCCCACATCACCTCGGGGCGCTCGGGGCTCGCGAAGTTCAGGCAGTTCGTGACGGCGAGCGGGCGCGCGCCGACGCAGACGACGTTGCGCGCCGACTCGGCGACGACGAGCCGCGCGCCCTCGCGCGGGTCAATCGCGCAGTAGCGGCCGTTGCCGTCGAGCGACATGGCGAGCGCGCGCCGCGTCTCCTTGATGCGCACGACGGCCGCGTCCGCGCCCGGCAGCACGGCCGTGTTCGTCCTGACCATGTGGTCGTACTGCCTGTAGACCCACTCCTTCGACGAGAGGTTGGGCGAGGCGAGCAGGAGGCGCAGCGCCTCGTCGTGTTCGACTCCCGAAGTGCCGACGACCGTGCTCGGCGCTTCGAGCACCTCGTCCAGCTCGTCCGCGTTGACCACGGGCGCGTTGACCGGGACGTCGCCGCCGACGCCGTTCGCGCCCGGCACCTGGCTGCGGGCGTCGGCGTCCCCCTCGGGCGCGCGCATCGGGCGGTCGTAGAGCGGCGCTTCGTCGGTCAGGTACTTCGAGGGGATGTCGGCGAGCTTCCGGCCTTCGTGGATGACGACGACGCTGCCGGTGTCGGTGACGCGGCCGATGACGACGGCGTCGAGGTCCCACTTGCGGAAGATGTCGATGACCTGCCGCTCGCGCCCGCTGTGCGCGACGATGAGCATGCGCTCCTGCGACTCGGAGAGCATAATTTCGTAGGCCGTCATCCCCTCCTCGCGCTGCGGGACGAGCGAGAGGTCGAGCTCGACGCCGTTGCCCGCGCGCGCCGCCATCTCGCACGACGACGAGGTGAGCCCGGCCGCGCCCATGTCCTGAATCCCGGCCACCGCGCCCGCGCGCATCGCTTCGAGGCAGGCTTCGAGCAGGAGCTTTTCGAGGAAGGGGTCGCCGACCTGCACCGTCGGGCGCTTCTCCAGCGCCTCGTCGTCGAACTCGGCCGAGGCCATCGTCGCGCCGTGGATGCCGTCGCGCCCCGTCTTCGCGCCGACGTAGAGCACGGGGTTACCGACGCCCGCCGCCTTGCCGAAGAATATCTGGTCGTGGCGGACGAGCCCGAGCGCGAAGGCGTTGACGAGCGGGTTGAAGCCGTAGGCGTCGTCGAAGACGACCTCGCCGCCGACCGTGGGCACGCCGAAGGCGTTGCCGTAGTGCGCTATCCCCGCGACGACCCCGGCGAGGAGCGCGCGGTTGCGGCGGCCGTGCTGCGGGTGCGAGAGCGTGCCGAAGCGTATGCTGTTCATCGCGGCGACGGGGCGCGCGCCCATCGTGAAGATGTCGCGGAGGATGCCGCCGACGCCCGTGGCCGCGCCCTGGAAGGGCTCGATGAAGGAGGGGTGGTTGTGCGACTCGACCTTGAAGGCCGCGCACCAGCCGTCGCCGACGTCGACCACGCCCGCGTTCTCGCCGGGCGGGACGATGACGCGCTCGCCCTTCGTCGGGAGCCTTTTGAGGTGGACGCGCGAAGACTTGTAGGAGCAGTGCTCAGACCACATCACGGAGAAGACGCCCAGCTCGACGAAGGTGGGCTCGCGCCCGAGCAGCTCGCGTATGCGCGCGAACTCTTCCGGGCTGAGGTTGTGTGCGGCGACGACTTCCGGGGTGATGGCTTCAGAGTTCATGGCGAGAAACGTGCGGGGCCCCTGTTCGGACTGTTCGGCTGTCAGGTGGACAGCACAGGATAAAGGCTCGCGCCGTTTTCTCCAAACCGGCGTGCGCGGGGCGGGGACCGCCTCGGACTCTTCGGCTTTAGTCTTTTCTCGCGGGCGGGGTCGGCGCGGGAGTCGGCGTGGGCGCAGGCGTCGGCGTCGGCACAGGCTCGGGCGTCGGCGTCGGGGTCGGCTCGGGTGTCGGGGTCGGAGTCGGCGTGGCCGGGGGCGCGGGCTGCGCGGGCGTCGGGTCGTCGTAGCGCAAGACGAGCGCGGCGTCGAGCGACTTGCGCAGCTCGGCGGGCTTGATGCGACCCGTGTGCTTGTAGAGGACGTCGCTCCTCAGGCCGAAGACGAAGGTCGCGGGCAGCTCGCCGCGCCAGTCGCGGTCGACGAGGTTGATGGCCGCCTCGGGCTCCGCGGCGTTGAGCAGGTAGGCGGGCATCCGCGCGGCGCGCATCTTCGAGAGGAACTCGGGGACGGACGTCCTGATCTCCGCCGTGTCGTCGAGCGAGACGGTGACGAAGTCTATCTTCCCGCCGCGGCCGCGGAACTCATCCGAGATGCGCACGAGGTCGGGGAACTCGTCGCGGCAGGGCTCGCACCAAGTGGCCCAGAAGTTAACGAGCAGCACGCGGCCCCGCGCCGCGCTCGACCCGAGGAGCGTCTTCAGCCCGGCCTCGTCAATCTCGTGCACCTCGGGGCGCGCGGCCGGCTTCGACTCGGCGGCGGGCCTGCGCTGCGCCCGCGCGGGGCGTGCGGCGCGGCCCTTGCGCGCCTGCGCCCCTGCGGCCGCGCCGCGCCACTCGCCCGCGCCCGCGAAGGCGAGCGCGGCGCAGAGCAGGAGGGCGGCCGTGAAAGTTCTTCTCATGCGGGCGCGTTCGGGCTCTAGCCGCGCTTGATGGAGCAGCCGAAGGCTTTGACCTCGGACTTCTCGACGGGCTTGCCAGCGAGCATCGCCTCGACGGCGTCGCGCAGCTCGGACGAGGTGACCGAGTCGCCGTTGCGCGAGTTGTCGATGCGGCCGTGGTAGACGAGCTTGCCCGAAGCGTCGAGCAGGTAGGCTTCTGGCGTGACCTGCGCGTCGAAGCGGTCGGCGACGACGCTGCCCGCGTCCTTCAGCATCGTGAAGGTGAGCCCCTTCTCGGCGGCGTGCTGCTTGACCTCGGCGGCCGGCTCGGTCGAGTTCGAGTTGATGCCGACGACGTTGACGCCGCGCGCGCGGAAGTCCTCGGCGAGCTTCTGCATCCGCGCGTTGTAGGCGTTCGAGACCGGGCACTTGGTCGCGACGAAGAGGATGAGCGTGCCCGACTTGCCCTTGAGCGAGGCGAGCGTGTGCTGCTTGCCTTCGGCGTCGGGCAGCGTGAAGTCGGGGGCGAGCGCGCCGACCGCCAGCGACGCCTTCGCGTCCGCGGCCGGGGCGACGAGGGCCGCCGCGCCCGCCAGGGAAGAGAGCGCGAGGAGCGCGACCGCAAAGAGCTTCTTCATAATTCTTGCCTCAACTCCTTTGAAGGTGAATGGACGGGGAGTGCCGACAGCTTAACGAAACCGGGTTCAAAGTTCAAAGCCCGGCCCGCGGGAGAACGACAGTTTACGCACGCGGGCGGGCCGTTTCCGTAAAAGGAATTCACATGGGTGGACAGGATGAACAGGATTAAAGATTTAGAATTTTACACCTTTATCCTGTCCACCCTGTCCACCCATGTGAATTGCTCTGTCGTCTCTTTATCGCGCGGCGAGCGTGGCGGCGAGCGAGCGGAAGAGGCCGCTGCCGTCCGAGGAGCCGAGCAGGTCTTCGCAGGCGCGCTCGGGGTGGGGCATCAGCCCGAGGACGTTGCGGCCGCGCGAGCAGATGCCCGCGATGTGGTCGCGCGAGCCGTTGAGGTTTGCGCCGTCGCCCGACTCGCCCGCCGGGTCGCAGTAGCGGAAGACGACGCGGTCTTCGCGCACCAGCTCCTCGTACGTCTCGTCGTCGCAGACGTAGTTGCCCTCGGCGTGCGCGACGGGGAGGCTCAAGACCTGTCCGGGGCGCAGCCCGTTCGTGAAGGGCGAACTGGTCGTCTCGACGCGGACGTTGACGTGCTGGCAGATGAAGTGCAGCTCGCGGTTGCGTATGAGCGCGCCGGGCAGCAGCCCCGACTCGCAGAGTATCTGGAAGCCGTTGCAAATCCCCAGGACGACGCGGCCGCGCGCGGCGAACTCCTTGACCGAGGCCATCACGGGCGAGAAGGAGGCGAGCGCGCCCGCGCGCAGGTAGTCGCCGTAGGAGAAGCCGCCGGGGATGATGACCGCGTCGTAGGAGGAGAGGTCGGTCTCGCGGTGCCAGATGAAGTCGACGGGCTGCCCGACGTGCTTCGAGATGACGTGGTACGCGTCGTGGTCGCAGTTCGAGCCGGGGAAGACGATGACGCCGAATTTCAACTCATCACCTCTGTGGACACAGTTGAATGCATTTTCTTCATAGCGCGGAGTTTACATCAATAGGCAGTTTAGCGTCTCTGAGTTCCCGCAGAAGTTCAAGCCTCCATGCCCCAGCGCTGTCTAGCGGAATTAGAAGCACCCCGGCGTAATCTGAGGGGATTTCGATCGCGCCTTTGACTAACCCGCACACGCGTTCGCGCCCTAAGTTCCCGATGAAGTAACCGAACTCGAAGAGCACGTTCTGACGCGGCCGGGGCTGCAACTTGTCCGCCTCAGTCTTGGCCGCGCCAACGTCGTCGGGCGTCAGTAAGGCCACGGCGTAAGAGGCAGTAGCATGCTTCTCGAACTTTTCAATGACCGCCCGGCCGCGGTTCGGAAGCTCGTGAAGGATGATGGGGTTCAGACCTATCTTGGATAGAAACCGCGCGACTTCCTCCTTCGCGCCATGGTCGTGGCCGTGAATGATAAAGATGTCTTTGGTGACTGGCTCATCTAAGGCGCGATGAGAATCCCCAGCTTGAGTCCTCACTAACCCTGCACCACCCACGCCCGGCCGGGGATCGTCAGGCCAAAAGTCCTCGATTTCCTCAATCATAGATTCTAAAAGCCCCATGATATTTAGGCCGTCAAGCTTCAAATATCCAACCTTTAAAGTTGCATATCTATCTTCCTCATTTGTATACGATTCTAACTGTTTGTCGAGTTCGGAAAGTTGAGTGGACATTTCGCCGAACACATTAACCACTGCAAGCCTTGTGTCTCTGACCCATTTTTGAGCGTCGGGAAGGTTAACGATTGGCGTGGCAATAATCTCCCTCAGTCGGTCTAGCCTCTTCCGCAGGACGGATATGCTTTTTTCTTTGGTCAGCGCTGCCATGTGTCACTCCTAGAGTGAGTCCCCTCCTTAGCCGCGTGTGGGAAGGCGGCCGAGTATTAAAAAAAAGCCTGGGGGCAAGCCCTGACCGTTCATTCGGGACACACTGTCCTCCCGTATGCTGCTCCCGCGCCCCCTGACCCAAGCCGACGGAGACGTCAGCAGGGGCCCTCAGTCTGCGAAGATGACTCTGCCGAATTTCAACCTTCCACCTCCACGCGGAAGTCTTCGATGACAGGGTTCGAGAGGACGTCGCGCGCGAGCGCCTCGGCCGTCTCGCGCGCGCCCGCGGCGTCGAGCGCGGCGTCGAGCGCGATCTCGAAGTACTTGCCCTGGCGCACGTCGGCGACGCCGCCGTAGCCGAGCAGCGCGACCGAGTGCTGGATGGCCTTGCCCTGCGGGTCGAGCACGCCCGGCTTGAGTGTGACGTAGACTTTTGCTTTCACTGCTTCTCCCGAAAAGTTCAGAGTTGCGCGTCCCCAGGCTCAAAGTTAATTGAAGACGCGCCCCACTTCAAGCGTACAACTCTGGGCTTCAAAGCTCCATCGTCATCTCGTGCTGCCGCAGGGTCTCCGCGAAGCCGTGGCCGAGGAGCGGCGCGACGAACGGGCTCCGCTCCGGCTCGTTGACGATTCTGAGCGCGCACGGCACGCCGTCGAGCACGGCGCACACCCCCTCGGCCCGCGCGGCGTCGGCGGCCGCGAGATCGAAGATGAAGCCGACGCCGTCCTGCCCCCGGCGCAGTAGCGCGTAGGCGCTTGGGCGTTTGCGCCCGCCGACGTAGAGGCCGCGCAGGTCGGCCGCCAGCAGGCTGGCCGGCTCGCGCTGCCACGCGGGCGGCTCCGGGTGCAGCCGCGCGAAGTGCCGAAGCAGCTCGTCGGACGGGGCTTCCTTCGGCGCGTGCTTTAGCGCGGGCCCGCGGCGCGGCGCGTCCGCGGCCTGCTTCGCGGGGCGCTCCAGGACGAGCAGGTCGCGCGTGACGCGCATCCCGGCCCACTCGTAGAGCCGCCGCGCCGCCGTGTTGGGCGTCAGCACTTCGAGCGAGAGACGGCGCAGCCCCGCGGCGCGTGCGCGCGCGACGAGGGCCGACGTCAGCTCGCGCCCGCGCCCGCGCCCGCGCTGTTCGGGTACGACGGCCAGCCCCGCGACCCAGCCCCTCTCGCCGCGCACCGCGAGCGCCGCGACGCCCGCGACCTCCCCGCCGCCGTCGTAGGCGAGCAGAGAATTTTCCAGGTCGTACTGTTCGACGCGGACGCGCCGCGCGAGCGACGCGGCGTCGTGCTCGACCGGGTGTTGGTAGCCCCGGAAGGCGGACGTGAACGCCGCGGCGTACGCTTCAAGCGACACCGACGCGGCTGAAACGATTGTCAGGCGGTTGTCCGACAAAGCTCCTCCGGGCGCAATGACACGCCGCCGAGGGATGAGCCGCAGAGACACTGAGTCACGGAGATAAAATCTCAGATTGAAATTTCAAATCCTCAGACCCTCCGTGGCTCCGTATCTCTGTGGCGGGCATCCTCTTCAGGACTCGCCGCCGCCCTGCGTCTCGCCGAAGACGCGCGCGAAGACGGCGTCGACGTTCCGCATGTAGGCCGCGGGGGAAAGCGCGCGCTCGACCTCCTCGCGCGTGAGCCGCGCCGAGACGTCGGCGTCGGCGAGCAGGTGGTCGCGGAACTCGCCGCCCTCGTCCCACGTC
>DASVSK010000084.1:0-6291 GCA_036388135.1 Pyrinomonadaceae bacterium
ATCCCGCGCGGCTCCAGCCCGGATCAAATCATTAACAATCTGGAAAGCCTCGGCGTTATCAGACGTGGATGGCTTCTGCGGCTCTACATTCGCTTGACGAACTCGGGGCAGCGTCTCAAAGCCGGGCAGTACCGCTTCCCCTCTCCCGTTGCGCCTCTGGATGTCCTTTCGAAATTACAGGAGGGCGAGCAGCGTCTGAGCCGTCTGACCGTCATCGAGGGCTGGACGCGTTGGGACATCGCCGCAATGCTCGCCAGGATTCCCGAACTCAAACTGCGGAACACCGAAGAGGCGCTGGCACTCTTTGAGGATACGGGCTCGATACGTGACATCGACCCGGCGGCGAGAAATCTCGAAGGCTACCTTTACCCGGACACATATAGTTTTCCGCCCGACACGAACGCCCGGCAGGTGGTCGACGCCATGGTGAAGCGTTTCAGACAGGTCTGGGGAGACGTCTCAAACAGAAACCCCGTCCCCGCAAATCGCAGCCCGAGGGAGATCGTCACGATTGCTTCCCTGATCGAGACCGAGGCCAAGCTCTCCGAGGAGCGCCCGCGTGTCGCTTCGGTCATCTACAACAGGCTTTCGAGAGACATCCCGCTCGGCATCGACTCCACAGTTATCTACGCGTCGAAGGCCGCCGGCAAATGGAGGAATGACGGGAAGGTCTACCTGAGCGACATCGAGCGCGATTCGCCTTACAACACGCGCAAGGTTCGCGGGCTACCGCCGGGGCCCATCGCCTCCGCCGGCCTCAGCTCGCTCGAAGCCGCGCTCAAACCCGCACAGACTGATTATCTCTTCTACGTCCGCGACCCCTCGCGGAACGACGGCGCGCATAACTTCTACAGCAACGACGCAGACTTCCAGCGCGGCGTCCAGGCTTTAAGAGAGTGGGAGCGTAACCGCAACGCGAACCTGCTCTCGACTCCGACGCCCCCGGGAGGGACTTTCAACAACACGCGGCCGTCCCCCTCCCCTTAAAACGGCATCAAAGGGATTGGGCTTCGGCTCACCATCTTGAATTCGACACTACCTTGCTTTATGCTCGCAACGTTTCCCAAGGTTCGACGCGCAAAGTAAGCTCGGGGCAAAGGGGTCTACAGATGAAGCCATTACTCGGAATCTTTATTCTCGCCATCGCGTGTACGGTCTGCGCTGCGCAGGAGAAGGGCGTCGACCAGCAGAACGACCGCATACGCGACAGCAGCAACAACCGGCAGCCCGCCATCAACGGGGGCAAAGTCGACACGGGCGTCGGCCGCGGGATGGACTTCGGCAAGGGACGGACGCAGACGCCGCCCCCCATCCCGAACCCGTACCGCTTTCAGGTTCCGAACGACGTGCTGACCAGGGCCGCGCAGGAGTTGATGCGCGAGAGAAAACTCATTCTCGACGACACGGTCTCGAAGCCCGACACGGGGCTCCTGGTCTCTCAGCCCTACACCTTCACGCGCGGCTCCGTCGTCACCACCTCCGAGTTGAACCGCCTCGCAGAGGTGCCGCGCGCCGACCAGGGCAACTGGACGCGCGGCCGCTACACAATCGTCGTCGAAATTCAGCCCATCGACAGCTCGAACACGAACGTCTCCGTCAACGCACGTGTGGAGGGTCGGAGCGACAACGTAATCGGCGCAGAATGGCTCTCGTTAAGGAGCACGGGCACCGCGGAGCAGGAGTTCCTTCTCGCCTTAATCGAGAAGGTCACCGGAGCCCCTCCCCCCGGCCGGGATCAGTAGGCGATTCAAACAGGGACATCCATTAATCCGTACCCTCTCGGAAGCCGCCGGACTTTAAGTCCTTAGATTTCAGCGGGCGAGCGGCGGAAAGTTCACACTTTACGGTAGGTCTATTCCCCCCAAAAACAATCGCCGATGTTTTATCTTAAGAAGCTTTTTTCGGCCGCCGGAACACCCCTGTTAGCAGTCTCCGTCCTCACGCTGTCGGCAATTTCCGGCTGCCAGCAGAGCTCCAACAAATCGACACCCGCGGACACCTCCAAGGCAAAGCCGACTCCGACACGTCCCGCCGCCGTGACAACGCCCGAGGCCAACATCTTTGTGGACGAGGCGATGCTGGCGAAGCCCTACGCCGTCATCGGAGGTGCGGTCGAAAACATCGGGGGGCAGAAACTGGAAAAGCTTTCCGTCGAAATCGAGTTGAGACGCAGGGCGGACGGGAGCGTGGAGAGGCGCGAAGTCTCGGTCAAGCCAGAAGACCTGGAGCCCGGCAAGCAGGGTAAATTCTCGCTGAAGGTTCTATCGGAAGAGTGGGCCGGGTCGCGCGTGGTCAGGCTCCGCAGCGCCGCACGGCAGGGTGAGGAGATCGCGTTCAGGTCGCAACCCGGCGCGAAGCGGCCGCCCGAGAAGGTTAAGGAGAACAAGGAGAACGTGGTCGTCGTCAAGACCCCGACGCGAAAAAAATCGGACGGCTCTGATTTCATCAACACGCCCGACACGCCCTACAATGTTCCCTGAGCGCCGCGTTTAGCTCTATAGCTCACGTCGCACTTTAGGAGTCGGCGTGCCGACAAACTTCATGTAGAACTTCAGCCGGGCGACGCCGGACGACCGGCCGAAGACAACCTTGCGCCTCCTTGAGCACGTCAAATCGTTGATCTTCTTATCGTTTCATGAACGCGCGAGAGAGCTTTCCAGAGCGTAAACCCGATGTCCGTTCGCATGCTCAGGCTATCAATCTTGACGGCCGCAGTCGTCGCCGCCCTCTCCGTCGGGGCGTTCGCACAGTTGCCGACGCCGCGACAGGTTGAGCCCCCGCCCGGCCGCGGGCAGCGGAAGCCGGGGCTTCTGGGGTCGCCCGAAGAGGAGATGCTTCGCCGCGCCGAGATTCGGCACGAAGAGGAGAACCACAGGGAGATGGTCGAGCGCGCCGACCAGGCCGCGCTGCTGAGCGACGAAATTCTCACCTCCTTCAAGATGAACAATTCCCTCACCCGCGACGACCTGAAGAGGCTGGAGCGGCTGGAGAAGCTCGCGCGCAAAATTCGGGGCGGCGCGGGAGGTTCCGACGACGACGAAGAGCTGCGAGACCCTCCCGGCAGGATTGACGGGGCCATCACGCGGCTCGCCGAACTTTCCGGGGACTTAAAAAAGAGCGTGTCGAAGACCTCGCGTCTCGTCATCTCCGCCGCGGTGATCGAGCGCTCCAACGAAGTGATCGAGCTGATACGGCACATCCGTAGTATCAAACAGCCATGAAAGTTTCGCCCGCACCCTTTCCCCCTTCCCGCACCGCCCGTCCGGATTTGAAGACAAGACCGCTTCTGCTCGTCGCCCTCCTGGCCTGCCTTTCGGCTCAACACGTTTCGGCCGTCCGCGCGCAGCAGGACGACGACGAGGTTGTGCGCGTCAACACCGACCTCGTCGTCCTGAACGTGACCGTGACGGACGTCAAGGGGCGATACGTTCACGAACTCAAGCGCGCGGACTTTAAGATTTTCGAGGACGGGCGTGAGCAGCGCATCGGCCTCTTCTCGGTCGAAGAGACGCCTTTCGCCGCCGCCATCCTGCTGGACACCTCCGGGAGCATGGAGACCCGTCTGACGCTCGCGCGTGCCGCGGCCCTGCGCTTCCTCGAAGGTTTGCGCGAGGAGGACGTCGCGGCCGTCTACAATTTTGATTCAAAGGTCGAGCAGTTACAGGATTTTGCTCCGGGTCGCGACCTCCCGCCCGTGGCGTATGACCTCAGCTCAAGGGGGATGACGACGCTCAACGACGCGGTGCTGCGCGCGGCGAAGGACATCGCGAAGCGGCCGGAAAAGCGCCGGGCGATCATTGTCTTATCGGACGGCGTGGACACCAAGAGCGGGGCTTCGGCCGAAAAGGCGCTCAACGCCGCGCTCGAAGCGAACGCTACCATCTACACGGTCGACATGACCGACCCGCGTTCGAACCCCACCGACCGGATGAGGGCCGCCGGGTCTCTGAAGAATTATTCGGCCAAGAGCGGCGGGCGCTACGTCTCGAAGCCCGGCGGGCAGGCGCTCAACGAGGCTTTCAAAGAGATACTCGACGAGCTGAGTAACCAGTACACCCTCGGTTACCGGCCGGACAACTCCGCCCGCGACGGCCGCTGGCGCGCCATACAGGTCAAGCTCGCCCGGCCGGAGGTCAACGCCCGGACACGCCACGGCTACCGCGCCCCAAAGGGTTAGAGCCCGCCCGCTAAGACATCACTCGAAGGTTGGTGCGGCTTATGTGAGGCGGCGTCGGCCGCTCGAGCGCCGGCCGGGAGGGACGTTTTGGTAAGAATCGTCTTCAGAGGCTGGTCTGGTTTCGAGATTTTTCGGCGTGGCGCTCGAAGGCGAGTTCGACCAGGCGGTCGACGACCTCTTTGAAAGGCACGCCGGAGGCTTCCCACATCTTCGGGAAGCCCGAAACGTCCGTCAGCCCGGGGATGGTGTTCAGCTCGTTGAGGATCAACTTGTTCGTGTCGCGCATCAGGAAGAAATCGACCCGCGCCAGCCCCGCGCCGTCCACGGCCTTAAACGCGCGGACGGCCATCTCGCGTATCCGCCCCGAGAGCCGCTTCGGCAGCGGGGCGGGGACGACGAACTCGACGTGCCCCGTGCTGGAATATTTCTCCGTGTAGTCGAGAAACTTTGCCTGCTCGTCGTGGATGACGTACTCGCCCGGGAGGCTCGCCTCCGGGGCGTCGTTCCCCATCACTCCGACCTCCAGCTCACGCACGTCCAGGCCCTCCTCGACGATGATTTTACGGTCGTAGCGCGCCGCGAGGTTGACGGCCTTCACAAGGGTTTCGGCGTCGGTCGCCCGCGAGATGCCCACGGAAGAGCCCAGATTCGCGGGTTTGACGAAACACGGAAAGCCGACCTCGGCGGAGACCCGCTCCGCCACGGCGGCGGGCGACTCCTCCCATTCGCGGCGCAGGAACCAGAGGTATTTGCAGAGCGGGAGACCCGCCTGCCGGAAGATGGTCTTCATCGTCGCCTTGTCCATCCCGCAACTGGAGGCGAGCACCCCGCAGCCGACGTAAGGGACGCCCGCCATCTCTAGCAGACCCTGTATCGCGCCGTCCTCGCCGTACGTGCCGTGAAGGACTGGAAAAACTACGTCGAGCCGCGCGTCGGCCTGCCCTTCCCCTCCCGCGCCCGGCCTCAGAAGTCCCAAACGCGAGGGGTCGACTATCGAAGCCGCGTCGCCGCCTGCCGTGCCCGCGGACTCCGAAAGCTTGAGCCGGGACGACTCCGGCAGCATCGAAGCGGACTCGGCGGGCGGGAGCCAGCGCCCCTCCCTTGTGATGGCGACGGGAATCAACTCGTACTTCTCGGCGTCGGCCGCCTCGATCACCGAGCGCGCCGAACGCACCGACACTTCGTGCTCGCCCGAGCGGCCGCCGAAGATCACCCCCAAGCGAATCTTTCTCGTCATATGCGAATCGTCGTCCCTGAAAAAAAGAAGCCCAAAGCTAGTCTTGACAGTAGCTTCGGGCTCCTCGGGTGAGAAACTGCCGTAACCCCCGTTTGTTTAGAGGATGGTCTTGCCGAGGGCGGAGAGTATCAGCTCCACGCCCAGCTCGGCCGTTCGGTTGTTGATGTCGAGCGCCGTGTTTATCTCGACGACTTCGAGCGCGAGCGCCCCGCCGGCCTCGGCTATCTTCTCCATCGCGAGGTGGGCCTCGCGGTAGGTCAGGCCGCCGCGCACGACCGTCCCGGAGCCCGGCGCGTCGCCGGGGTCGAGCGCGTCGACGTCGAGCGTCACGTGGTAGCCGGCCGGAGCCCGCGAGGCTATCCGGATGGCCTCGTCCATGCAGGCGCTCATCCCGCGCTCGTCAATCTCGCGCATGGTGAAGAAACGCATGCCGAGTTTGCGTATCAGCTCGCGCTCGCCGGGGTCGACGTCCCGCGCCCCGATGTGCGCGCAGAAACGCGGGTCGAGCTTGGGAGAGAAGCCTTCGATGCCGGTCAGCTCGGGCGCGCCGTGCCCGAGCAGCACCGCGAGGGGCATCCCGTGGATGTTGCCCGAGGGGCTCGACTCGGGCGTGTTCATGTCGGCGTGCGCGTCGAACCAGATGAGGCCGACGGGCCCGCCGCGCCCCCTGTGGAAAGAGCTGACGCCCGAGACGGAGCCGATGGCGACCGAGTGGTCGCCGCCGAGGACGATGGGCAGTTCCCCGCCCTCCAGAGCCTTCCTGACGTCGGCCGCCAACTGCTCGCAGGCGGCCGTAATCTCACGCAGGTAGCGCAGCTTCTCGCCGTGCGGGGGCGGCTCCGCGGAGCACTCGACCCGCAGGTCGCCCATGTCGCGC
>DASVSK010000085.1:0-4831 GCA_036388135.1 Pyrinomonadaceae bacterium
GGTCGCTTCTTCCCGGCGCGTGCCAGTGGAGTCGAAGCGGCCGGGGCCGCGGAGTCCCCGCTGTCCTCTCCGGTGGGACCTTCACCGGACGAGCGGCTGGCGTCGGTGGCACTTTTCGTGGCGGAGACGCCTCCCCAGGCGTTGCCGGCAGGCAGCAGCGGTACGCCGCCCCCTTTCGGACCGGAGACCAGCCTGAGCTTCTCCTGGCTAGTGCCCGGAGCCCGACCCTCACCCTGACCGTTCGGTTGGCCGTAGTTCTTGAGGCGCGCTATCTTCTGCCGCGTAGTAGTCTTCTTCGTCGCCAGCCACTCCCGCTCCACGATCTGCTGGATTCGCTCTTTGGCGAGGCACAGCGCGACAATATCGACCTCCGCCTTGATCGTCTCCCGCGCATACCGCCTGATGACGTTGTGCTGCCACAGGGTCAGGCCCGCGGCGTAAGACTGATTAACGGCGGGGACCGGAATGTACTCCCCCTTGTCCGTGTCCGCGACGTGGATGATCGAAAGGTCGCCTGGGTCGTATTTGACCGTGACCTTCTGGCCGGACTTCAGGCCGCGCCTCAGCCTCGCCAGGCGGTCGTCGTTGTAGAAGAGGCTGTGGAGTTCGACCCCTTTGGCGGTGACGGCCCTCTGCTCGACGCACCCGACGAGCGCCTGAAGGTCTGCGCTGCTTGGGGGGAGGAGCGGAGGGTATTCGGCGACGCCGTGCCTCCACACCCGCGCGGGTACGTCCCCCAGCCCGCGGTGCCCCTGCTGGTGATAAACATCGACGATGAATGTGTGAATCATCTCGTCCAGCGCGCGGTATGAGATAACGGCGTTCTGTTTGGGGTCGTAGTCCGCCCGGTCGAGGACGTTCGAGAAGGTGGTGCCGGGTCGGCCGTGGAGTAGCTGCTGGTTCTGGGTGCGGAACCAGCGCTCCTTCGAGCCCTTGAACTGTCCCATCTTCGGCGGGGCGTAGTGGACGCCCATGCCGAGCTGGAGGCAGCCGTCCTCGAAGTGACGACTGTAGAATTCGGGGCCGTTATCCACCACGATCAGCTCCGGGATGCCGTAGGCGTCCCACGTATTCTTTATCTCGGGGAAGCGCTCCGCGAGGTAAGTCTTGGGCCTGACGGCGTGGAGCAGGCAGCACATCACAGAGAGGTAGCTCGGCGGGTTGAAGCTGACGTGCATGCCGACGATCATCCGGGAGAACTTGTCCATCGCGGTCGTCATCCACGGCCTGCCGACGGGCAGCCTCATCTCCTCGTCCACCACGAGCATGTCGAGCTTCGTGTGGTCTATCTCGACCCGCTCCAGCGGGCGGGTGGGGCGCGGTCCCAGCTTGACCGCGCCGTACTTGTGGTCGGCAATCCTCGCGCCGTAGCGGGCCTTCGTCACCTCGTAAGGGTCGAGCCTGCTCACGGCGTCGTAGACGGTACTCCGGTGCGGAAAGGTGAGCCGGTCTTCGGGGTCCCGGAGTTGGTTCACATGGGTGATGCGGGCTTCAACGGTATCGCAGACCGACTGGATGGTGGGGCGGTGCCGCGACATGTATTTCTCGGCGATCACTGCGTCGATGATTCTGGCTACTGCTTCGGCCTTACCAGCGTCCCCGCCCGATAGCTTGCGCAGGCGGTTGCCCCTGCGCTTGAAGGCGGGGGAGAGAGCGCGAACGTCCTCGCCCGACGCCCGGTAGCGCCTGCACCAGCGGTAGAGCGTGATGGCCGACGGCGGGGACGGGTCGCCTATCTCTTCGCTCACCCGCTTGATGATCGGGTTTACGGCCTCGGGTGTAAGTTTCGTTAGCCCCTCGGCGATGACGGCTGAGACGTAGGCGTAGCGCCTCTTCGTCTGCTCCCTGACGCCTTCGTCGAGCAGGCTCAGGTCGGTGAGAACGGTCTGAAGGGAGCGCTGCTCCGCCAGCGAGAGGGGCCGGCGGTCTCCGAGAAGCTCGGCCTGTCCGTCGAAGAGGGCCTCAACGAGCGCCCGCTCCGTCACCGGATAAACTTGATTCAAGGCCACGTCTTTGAGCTGGAGGTCGCCGCCGGGCAACCGGCCCTCGATGACGTCCTCGCGGCTGCGCAGCCGAAGGTGCAGCCCCTTTCGCAGTCTGTCTAACATCAGGACGCCTTTCTCCCGGCGGCCGAGGCCGCGGCGGGCAAGAACACCATCGAGGAGTGGCCGACGGGCCAAGTGAGGTCCGTCCCGATCACTCCCCGGTAGAGGAGCGCGTAAGCCGTCTCAAGCGGCACGCGCTTCGACCGGAAGAAGTCGAACATCTCGGCCAGGCTCACCTGACGGCCGCCGCTCAGCAGGTGTTGGCAGTAGAGGTGGTGCCGCGGGAGAATGGGCACGCGCGCGTAGCGCCAGAGCAGTTTGATGTTGTCCAGCCGGGGCTGCGTGCGGATCATCCTGTCGGTAATGACCAGAAACTCGCGCCCCTGCTCGCGGATAACGGGGGCGACGCTCCTGAACAGGGCGACATTCTTCTCGCTCGCGAGTTGCTCTTCCGGCTTGACCTCGACTAGCTGCTCGCCGTCCGTCCGCCGCACCAGGAAGTCGGGCGTGTAGGTGTGAGTCTTGCCTTCGCGCCTGTAGCGAACTTTCTCCGGCTGCTCCTGGTAGGAGAGAACGTCGCCGTCGAACTCCAGCAGGTAAATGTAGTCGCGCTCGATCTGGGACTCGAACCACACGGTCTTTCCCATCTTCAGGCTGGGGAACTTCCCGATCACCTTCGTCGTGCTGCCGCGGTTTACAATTTTTCTGACTCTCATCTGGTTCTTAATCTCCGTTATTCACACCGCCTGGCGTGAGACCTCCTACCTTCCACCAGCCACGTCCGAATACAGCATCCGGTGGTAGACGGCGCGCACCAACTCGACATCCCGGCCGCAGTAGTCAGCGATCTCCTCGTGCCGCCCGGCGATGAAGTTGTCGTACACGTTCGCCCCGTTGACCGCGGCGGTTTTAGAACTCTCAAGCCGTAGCGCCACGGCCAGACGGCCGAGCCCGACGCGGCCACGCCCCCACCTCTCCCACTCGCACATCGTGTCGTAGACAGGCCGCGAGCGGTATCGAGCGGCCGGAAAGTTGACCGTCGGTCGAACGCCGAAGATGACCGAGCGCTTGTAGAGGAACATCAGGTCGAAGTCGAGGACGTTGTGACCGACCAACAGGTCGTATCCACAATCGAAGTCACGCAACGCCGCCCAGAAGCCGCGTATCGTGCGCGCCTCGTCCATGTGGAAACGCCGCTGCTGGTCGCAGCCGATGAGGCACCGCTTGACCGTCTCGCCGCCGCGCTCGACGATCATCCCGACGACCAGAACGCGCCCCTCCTCGCCGCAGAGCGCTAGCCGGCGGAACCGCTCGTCGGCCACCTGATCGACCTGCTGGTTTGCCGACAGGACGAGCTTGCCTTCCTTCACCTCGTGCTTGACCTCCTCCAGCACCCGCCCTCTCACCGACTCCTCCGGCGGCACGGTCTCTATGTCGAAGAAGATCGTCATCGCGCCTGCCACTTCAACGCTCAGCACCCGTCCCACCTGAGCCCGCCTCCTCGCCTCGGGGCCGCAACTTGGCACACTTCCGGCCTCGAAAATTCGGGGTTTCTCACCACCCCCTCATGTAGTAAGCTGCCGACGCGGGCGGGAGTCCGACGCGAGAAAAATAAAAAATTTCCGCGTCGGAGAACGTTCGTGAGCGGTAGCTATATTTATAAGGAAGGGGTGCCCGGCGAGGGGCGGGGGCGGTCGGAGGATGTCGGCGACGGTGACAAACAACCAGGGAACCGGGCCGCGCTACGCCGCGCCCGGCGACATACTCGACGCGCTGGAGGCGTTGCCCGAAGAGGAGGTGGGACGGCTCCTGCGTTTCGCCGACCTCTGCGCCCGGCTGCGCGGGCTGCCCGACGGTGGCCGCGAACTGATGTCCGAGACCCTCCACCGCGCCCTTAACAGGGAGGGCGACGACCGCTGGGACATGAGCGTCGAGGACTTCCGCGCCTTCATGCGGAGGGCCGTCGAGACGGCGGCGAAGGGCCTTGAGAACAGACTCTACGTTGACCGCAAAGACCGTGGGAAGGGGATGCGCTACGCGAGCGGGACGGGTGACGGCCCCGGAAGCCCCGACCTACTCGACCAGTGCCCCTCACCGGCCGTGGACGACTGGCGGGCTTACGACGCGAAGGAGGCGGTCGCGCAGATTTTCGCCCTGTTCGACGGCGACGAGCCAGCCCGCGCCGTTATCAGGGGCTGGTTTGACGGCCTGACCAGGGCGGAGATAATGGAGGCGATGGGCCTTACGGTGAAGGGCTACGAGACGATTGAGAGGCGGATCGACCGGAGGGTCAAACGCGCGGGGCTAACTTTCACGCCGGAGGTGGACACATGGCGCAGGAACGACCGAGCGACGAGCAGAAACTTTCAAACTTCCTGAACGCGCTGGCCGGGCGCGCCCTGACCATGCCGGAGGAGGAACTGGAGGCGGAGCTGCGCGAGGAAGGCAGCAGCTTAGAGGAACTTAATCGGAGGGCGACCCGCGTCTTCGACGAGGTGTCGAAGGACTACCGCTTGGGCGAGCTGCGCGCGGCGCGGGCCCGCTACGAGCTGCGCGCGGCAGAGTGGCGGGAGGGGGGCGCGGCCATCGAAGTGCCGCCGCCCGGCGGGTGCCGCGCCGCCGTTACGGCCGTCTTCTCCAGCGCGACTTCGGCCGGCTCGCGGCGGTTCAGCGCGCAGTTCCGCGACCTCAAAGAGTTCTCAGACGAGGACTTCGTGAGCTGCTACCGGCAGCTCGTGATGCTCGGGGCGATTGACCCGGAGGCGGTCGAGCCGCAGGGGTGAACG
>DASVSK010000086.1:0-3479 GCA_036388135.1 Pyrinomonadaceae bacterium
ACTCGAAGACGCCGACCACGACGACGCTGAAGACGAGCCACCTGAACTTCGCGTCGCTCAACAGCGAGACTTTCTTTTGCGCCTCGGCCGCCTGTTCTCCCACAGTCACCTTTACCCCTTCTCTTTAGTTCGGGCGGGCCCGTCCCGCCTCGTTATTGTTCGTGCTCGACACTCTTGCCCGTCCGGCGGAAGGTGACCTTCCGCCCCTTCCCGAGGCTGACCTCTTTGCCCTTCTCGTGATAACGCAGCTCGCCTTCGCCGACCGAGGCTTCCGTCTCGCCATCCTCTTCGACCCGGAAGAGGTAGCGACCCGCCTTGCGGACGGTGATGAGGCCGGGCGGCGCGTGCATCGTCAGCGCCGCGCCGTTCCGGAGCGAGCGGACTACGACGACGGCCTCCCCGCGCTCCAGGTCGAAGTGCATCGCGCCGAGGCTGCCGTCGTAGACCCGCACGGCGGAGTCGGCGGACGCCGTAATGTACGACCCCGGGTTGAGCGCCCACGTGACCCTCGCTCCCTTGGGCGTGAACACGCGGTCGCCGTCGTGGAGCTGTACGCCCGGCCGGAGCCGGTCGACCCCTTCACCCTTCTCGTGGCAGTGATAGAGGACTTCCCCCTCGACGCCGGTGACCAGCCCTGCCCTCGCGGAGACGACCCGTGACTGCCCTGCGGCGGGTGCAGGCGCGAGCATCCCGAGCGCCAGCACGCCGGTGCGCACCGCGGCGACGGGCGGGGCCGATTTCAGCACCAGTAGGATCGCCAGACCTTTGAACATGAGGTCACCTTCCCTCGCGACCGACGTACAACCGCCTCAGTTCGACGCGGGCCTCCCGAATCAAACCCCGCAGCTCGGCCTCTTCGACTCGCAGATACCTGGCTACCGCGCCCGCGCCCAGCCCCTCGACGTCGTGCAGCACGAAGGCGGCGCGGAGACCGGCGGGCAGTCGTGCGGCGGCCGCGTCGAGTGAGGTTTGAGCAGGGGCGGCGGCGGCCCTCGTCGGGACGGCGCCCGTTGTATCCACCTCACGACCTGGCGTGTCGAGATACGCCAACGCCTCCCGGATACTCAGGTCTCGGAGGCGTTCCTCGTCCGGCCTGTAGGGCAGTTCCCGGCCGAGCCGGGCGAACACGCGGGCGGTGGCCTCTTCCGCGCGCCCCGCGTCGGCGAGCAGGCGCAGGCAGAGCGTGTAGACGCGCCCCACATGGAGGCGGTACGCGGCCTCGAGCCGGGAGAAGCCACGCCCCGAGATGTCCGCCCTATGGGTCATGCCTACAGCTCTCAACCTCCCGCTCAATCCCGCCATGTCGGTTCCCCTCGGTCACCCGCGTCGGCCCGCTTCCCGCGCTCGAACCATGCGTAGAGCGTCGGTAGGATGAGCAGCGTCAGCAGCGTCGAGGTGACGAGGCCGCCGATCACCACCGTGGCGAGCGGGCGCTGCACTTCCGCGCCGGCCGAAGTAGCCAAGGCCATCGGGATGAATCCGAGGCTCGCCACCAGCGCCGTCATCAGCACGGGCCTGAGCCTCGTCATCGCGCCCTCGCGTACCGCGTCCGTTACGGAGCGGCCCTGGTCCCGGAGGGTGTTGATGTAACTGACCATGACGACGCCGTTCAGGACGGCCACGCCGAAGAGCGCGATGAAGCCCACGCCGGCCGATATCGAGAACGGCATCCCCCGCAGGGCGAGGGCGAAGATGCCGCCCACCACGGCGAATGGGATGCCTGTGTAGATCAAGAGCGCCTGCCTCACCGACCCGAACGTGGTGAAGAGCAGCACGAAGATGAGGAACAGGGCGAGGGGCACGACGAGCAGGAGGCGGGCCGAGGCGCGCTCCAGGTTCTCGAACGTCCCGCCCCACGTCAGGTAGTAGCCGGGCGGGATCTGCACCTCGCGACTGATGCGCGCCTGCGCCTCCTCGACGAAGCTGCCGATGTCGCGCCCGCGCACGTTGAGCTCGACGCCGATCCTCCGGCGCGTGTCCTCGCGAGAGATCTGCGCCGCCCCCTCGACGAGGCGGATGTCGGCGAGCTGAGAGAGCGGGATGCGCGCCCCGTTCGGCCCGGCCACCGTCAGCCCCCTGATCGTCTCCACGTCTTTGCCGGACTCCTCCGAGAGGCGGACGACCATGTCGTAGCGCTGCTCCCCTTCGTAAACGGTGCCGGCCTCCTTGCCCGCGACGACCGCCTCGACCAGGTCGTTCACGTCCTCGACGTTGATCCCGTAGCGCGCGATGGCCGCGCGGTCAGGCTTCACCTGCAACTGCGGCAGACCCGCGGTCGCCTCCGCCTTCACGTCCTCGGCGCCGGGTACAGCCGAGACCACCCGCGCGATCCTGTCGGCCGTCGCCTTGAGCGTGTCGAGGTCGTCGCCGTAGAGCTTGATGGCGACGTCGGAGCGCACGCCCGAGATGAGCTCCGCGACCCGCAGCTCGATGGGCTGCGAGAAGCTGAAGACGGCGTTCGGCACCTTCGCTTCCAGCGCCTCCGACATCTTCTCCACCAGCTCGGTCTTCGTGTGCGCCGTCGTCCACTCCGAAGGGTCTTTCAGCTCGATGTAGAGGTCGCTCAGGTCCACACCCATCGGGTCGGTGGCGACCTCCGCGCGTCCCGTCTTCGAGACGACCTTCGTCACCTCGGGGAAGCTGCGCAGCACCTGTTCAGTCCTGGTCGCGTCCTCGACCGCCTGCGTCAGCGAGACACTCGGCAGACGCCCTATCTGGATGGCCAGCGAGCCCTCGTCGAGGCGCGGGATGAACTCCGAGCCCAGGAGCGGGAACGTGAGGGCGCTAATAATGACGAGGCCGGTGGCGACCGCAAGCGCCTGGGCGCGCCAGCGGGTCATGAAGTCGAGCGCGGGTCGGTACCAGCGCTTGGCGTAGCGGATGAGGAAGCTCTCTTTTTCCGACACTTGCCCGCGCAGGACGAAGGTCAGCGCCGCCGGGATGAAGGTCAGCGACAGGATGAGAGAGCCGAGCAGGGCGAAGATGACCGTCAGCGCCATCGGCTTGAACATCTTCCCCTCGATGCCTTGCAGGCTCAGGATCGGCAGGTAGACGATCATGATGATGGCGACGGCGAAGACGACGGGGCGGCCCACCTCCACGCAGGCGTCGAGGATGGTGCGCTCGGCCGGATCCTTCGAGCCCTCGTGCTGCGCCTCCGCGCGCCGCCGGACGGCGTTCTCGACCATCACGACCGCCCCGTCCACGATGAGCCCGAAGTCGAGGGCGCCCAGTGACATCAGGTTCCCCGAGACGTTGAAGATCCGCATCAGGATGGCCGCGAACAGCATCGAGAGCGGGATGATGGTGGCGACGAGCAGGCTCCCGCGCCAGTTGCCGAGCAGGAGGATGAGGACGACGACGACGAGCAGCGCGCCCTCGATCAGGTTCTTCGCCACCGTCCAGATGGTGCGGTCAACCAACTCCGTCCGGTCGTAGAACGGGATCAGCTCCACGCCCTTCGGGAGCGTCTTTTTCAC
>DASVSK010000087.1:0-3199 GCA_036388135.1 Pyrinomonadaceae bacterium
CGGGTGGCCGTGCGTGAGGTGGCCGCCGTGCGAGAGGTTCATCCCGAGGATGGTGTCGCCGTACTGGAGCGCCGCGAGGTAGACGCTCATGTTGGCCTGCGAGCCCGAGTGCGGCTGGACGTTGGCGTGCTCGGCCCCGAACAGCTCTTTGGCGCGGTCGATGGCCGCCTGCTCGACGACGTCCGTGAACTCGCAGCCGCCGTAGTAGCGCTTGCGCGGGTAGCCCTCGGCGTACTTGTTCGTGAAGACCGAGCCCATCGCTTCGAGCACGGCCTCCGAAACGAAGTTCTCCGAGGCGATCAGCTCCAGCCCCTCGGCCTGCCGCCGCGCCTCGTCGTCGATGGCGCGGCCGATCAGGGGGTCCACCTCGGCCAAGGGCGCGTTCAAAAGGTCGCTCATCCTCTAAGGCTCCTCCAGGCTTGCCTGTCTTCGTTGACTTGTTTTTGGGCGGCCCGATGTTACATCACGCCCCGCCGCGCCGCAAAGGCGACCCCGACGCCGCCCCGCCCGTGCGAAGAAAGTGGAACTCAGGAACCCGTTTACCGTAATATCTGACTGAAACCCGGTTTCAGTCAACAGTCAAAACAGCCGCCACGGAACAAGGAGAATAGAGAAAAATGAAGTTAAAAGTCCTCTTCGCCCTCGCGCTCTGCGCGTGCGTGATGCTCGGCGACCCGAACGCCGCCCCGGCGCGGCAGGCGCCGCCCGAGCAGCCCGACATGACGGTCGACGCCGCCGCACGCAAGGAAGTCATCGAGAGCCTCATCAAGCGCCTCAACGACGCCTACGTCTTCCCCGATGTGGCATCCAAGATGGAGCAGGCCGTCCGCGCGCGTCTCGCCAGGGGCGAGTACGAGCAGGTCACGAGCGCCAGGCAGTTCGCCGAGAAGCTGACCGCCGACATCCAGGAGGTGAGCCGCGACAAGCACCTGCGCGTGCGCTACTCGGCGCAGCCCATCCCGGAGCGCGCGGGCGGGCCCCGCGAGCCGACGTCCGAAGAGCGCGAGCAGTTCCGGCGCGAGATGTCGCGCATGAACTACGGCTTCCAGAAGGTCGAGCGGCTGCCGGGTAACATCGGCTACGTCGAGTTCCGCGGCTTCTTCGACCCCGAGGGCGGGGCCGACACCGTGGCCTCGGTCTTCAACTTCCTCGGCAACACCGACGCCATCATCTTCGACCTGCGCAAGAACGGCGGCGGCGACCCGGCCATGGTCGCGCTCATCTGCTCCTACCTCTTCGGCCCGGAGCCCGTCCACCTCAACTCGCTGCACTGGCGCGAGGGCAAGGGCGAGCGCGTCGAGGAGTTCTGGACGCGCAAGGAGGTCGCGGGGCGTCGCTACACGGGCAAGGACGTCTATGTGCTGACGAGCGGCCGCACCTTCTCGGGCGCGGAGGAGTTCAGCTACAACCTGAAGAACCTGAAGCGCGCCACCATCATCGGCGAGACGACCGGCGGCGGCGCGAACCCCGGCGGCGGCAACCGCCTCTCGAAGCACTTCGGCGTCTTCATCCCGAGGGGGCGCGCCGTCAGCCCCGTCACCAAGACCAACTGGGAGGGCACGGGCGTCGAGCCGGACGTGAAGGTGCCGGCCGACCAGGCGCTCAGGACGGCGCAGCTCATGGCGCTCAAAAAGGCCGTCGAGAAGGCCACCGACGAAGAGCTGAAGGGGGCGCTCCAGCGCGAGATAGACATGCTCCAGAAGGAGGTCGGCCAGGCGCAGGTCAAGAAGTAAAGCGCCGACTTCAGACACGCTGCGAGGCGTGAAAAATAGCCCGGCGCTATCGGTGCCGGGCTATTTTCACGCCCCGACTTCGTCAGCGTCGTGGTCGAAAATCAGCGGGAGAAGCCTCCTTCCCGGCGGCTCGGGGACGGCGGCTCACGCGGGGCGGAGCCCGCCGTCAACCGGCTACCCGTTGCCGTCCACTTCCCTTGCCCCTTTGCGTTGCGGCGTGGGCTGGGCGAGAATGGCGGCTCGTTTTCGTCGGCAGATTGTCGTCTAAAGAGAGGCCGCTAAAAACTTCCATGCGCTGGTCACAGTCCTTCATCCCCACGCTGCGCGAAGACCCCGCCGACGCGGAGGTCGTCTCGCACCGTCTACTTCTGCGCGCGGGCTACATACGACAGCTCGGCGCGGGCATCTACTCGTTCCTGCCGCTCGGCTGGCGCGTCGCGCAGCGCGCGACGAAGGTCGTGCGCGAGGAGATGGAGCGCGTCGGCGGGCAGGAGTTCTTCCTCCCGGCGCTCCACCCGGCCGAGGTCTGGAAGGAGTCCGGGCGCTGGGACGTGATGGGCGAGACGATGTTCCGCCTCAAAGACCGCAAGGGCGCGGACGTGTGCCTCGGGATGACGCACGAGGAGATTTTCACCTCCATCGCGCGCCACGAGATACGCTCCTACAAACAGCTCCCGCAGGTCTGGTACCAGATACAGACCAAGTTCCGCGACGAGGAGCGCCCGAAGTCCGGCCTGATGCGGCTGCGCCAGTTCATCATGAAGGACGCCTACTCCTTCGACGTCGACAAGGCCGGCCTCGACAAGTCGTTCGATGACCAGCGCGAGGCTTACAAGAAAATCTTCGACCGCTGCGGCATCAAGTACCACATCGTCGAGGCTTCGTCGGGCGCGATGGGCGGCTCCGAGTCGAACGAGTTCATGGCGCGCACCAGCGCGGGCGAGGATTTCATCGCCGTCTGCGAGTCGTGCGGCTACGCCGGGAACCTTGAGAAGGCGACTTCCCGCATCCCCCAAGTCGAGGACGAGGCCGGGCCCGCCGCGCCCGAAGAGTTCCCGACGCCGGGCGTCCGCACCATCGAAGACCTGACGACCTTCCCCGGCGGCGCGGCCGCCGACAGGCAGGTTAAGTCGCTCGTCTACGTCGCCACGGACGGCGCGACGCGGGAGGAGTACGCGGTGCTTGCGCTGCTGCGCGGCGACCACCAGTTGCAGGAGGTCAAGCTCGGCGACTCGCTCGGCGCGTCGGCCGTACGCCCCGCGCGCCCCGAGGAGATACGCGACCTGCTCGGCGCGTCGGCCGGGAGCCTCGGCGGCGTCGGCGCGCGCGACAAGGCCGCGGCGGCCGAACGGAAGCTCCGCGTCGTCGCCGACTCTTCGCTCAAGGGTCGCCGCGCGATGACGACCGGCGCGAACAAGGACGAGCACCACCTCCGCGGCGTCGACGTCGAGCGCGACATCAAGCCG
>DASVSK010000088.1:0-2580 GCA_036388135.1 Pyrinomonadaceae bacterium
GGCCTCGTCGCCGCCCTGGGGCGGCATGGTCGTCCTCGACCCGATGCGGCTCTCCTTCACGCTGGTCTTCATCATCGTCTCGGCGCTGACCGTGCTCGTCTCGATGATCTGGGTCGAGTGGGAGGGGCTGCCCGCGGGCGAGTTCCACGCGCTGCTGCTGTTCGCCACGGTCGGGATGATGCTGATGGCCGCGGGCAACGACCTGGTGATGATCTTCCTCGGGCTCGAAATCCTCTCCATCGCGACCTACGTCATGGCCGGCTTCCGCCGCACAGACCTGCGCTCGAACGAGTCCTCGCTCAAGTACTTCATCCTCGGCTCGTTCTCCTCCGCCTTCCTGCTCTTCGGCATCGCGCTCGTCTACGGCGCGACGGCGAAGGCCGTCCCGGGCGCCCCGGGCTCGGGCGCGCAGTACGCGCTGATGCCCGGCACGACCAACATCAGCGAGATCGCCGAGCGGCTCAACGACAGCCTCTACCCGCCGCTGCTGTTCGCCGGGGCGGCGATGCTGCTCATCGGCTTCGCCTTCAAGGTGGCGCTCGCGCCCTTCCACGTCTGGACGCCGGACGTCTACGAGGGCGCGCCCACGCCCGTCACGGCCTTCATGGCGGCCGGGCCGAAGGCGGCGGGTTTCGCGGGCTTCATGCGCGTCTTCCTCTTCGCCTTCCCGCTGGTCGCGGCCGCGACTCAGGCGACGGGGGCGGGCGCGCAGCTCCACACGGCATGGCTCGGCGCGCTCTGGCTGCTCGCGATACTCACGATGAGCGTCGGGAACGTCGTCGCGCTCGTCCAGAGCAACGTCAAGCGGATGCTCGCCTACTCGTCCATCGCGCACGCGGGCTACGCGCTGGTGGGGTTCGTCGCGGCGGGCGCGGCCGACGCCGCGCGGCAGCCCGACGCGGTGGCCGCGGTCGTCTTCTACCTGCTCGTCTACGCCGTGATGAACCTCGGCGCGTTCGCCGTCGTCACGCTCATCGCCCGCAGCGGCGACCGCCGCACGGACGTCGAGGACTACCGCGGCATCGGCTTCCAGTCGCCCGCGCTCTCGCTCACGCTCTCGCTCTTCCTGCTGAGCCTGCTGGGGGTGCCGCTGACGGCCGGCTTCATGGGCAAGGTCGTCGTCTTCAGCGAGGCGCTGGGGCAGGGTTACAAGTGGCTGGTCGTCATCGGCGTGCTAAACACGGCGATTTCTGTATACTATTACCTGCGCCTGATCGTCGTGATGTTCTTCCGCGAGCGCACGACGGAGTGGCGCGCGCCGCGCGTCCCGGCGAGCCTCGCGGTGGCGCTCGTCCTGACCGTGGGCGGCGTGCTCTACCTCGGGCTCTTCCCCGGCCGGGTCATCAACGCCTTCCGCGCCGCGCAGTGGAACGTCGTCACGTCGCTGCGCTGAGGCCGGGGGCGGTCGTCCTCGCCGGGGCCCGGGCGGAAGGCTCGGCGAGGCTTAGACTCCGGAGCGTAGTGCGATGAGAGCCGCGACCGAGACAGCGCAGGACGCCGACCCGCCGCCCGCGCGCGCCGCGGCTGCGCCGCGCCCCGACTCGGTCGACGGGCTGGTCGCCGAAATCAGGGAGGCGCTCGGCGACGAGTGGCCGCCGCGCATCTACCGCGAGCGCATCCTCCCGACGCGCACGCGCTCGCACGCCGTCCCGGCGGCGTCCAGAAGCGCGGGCGTCGAGGTGCAGCACACGCTGCTCGGCATCGAGTTGAAGGTCGGACGGCGGCGCGTCTCGTGCCCCGACCTGGCGACGGCGCGCTACCTCTCGGTCTTCGCCCGCGCGGGCGTCTCGGAGGTCGCCGTCCCCTACGACATCACGAAGATTTCGCGGCTGGCGGACGAGCTGGAGTCGGCGTGGCAGAGGCTGCTGCTGCTGGCGGATCACCGGACGCGCGGGCGCGCCGAGGCGTTCCGCACGCGCGTCCGCTTGGCGGCGCTGAAGGAATTGAGGCGCGAGATAGAGGAGGCGGGGGCCGGCGCGGCCGTCCCGCAGTTTAACCAGAACACCCGGCAGCGCCCGCAGCGCATCTAAAGTGACGGACGAGGGGGGAAGAGTTTTAGCGAGATGACGCCAGAGATGAGCCAGCACCACCCGGAGGAGCAGTTCGACCCGCTCCCCTTCCCGTACGGCCAGCGCCCCTACTGCCCTTACGAGCCCTTCGAGAGGCGGATCGAAAAGATTCGCGTCCTCGTCGTCAACGACCTCCTGCGCGACGAGTCCGACCTCTCCGACATCGCGCGCCGCGAGTGGGGCGAGTCGGCCGCCGCCAGGCTGGAGCGCGAGCGCTACATCTCGGGGCTCGCGCTCGACAACATCGTCAACAACATCAAGCGGCTGGTCGTCGAGCCCGAGGTGCGGGTCGCGCACCTCTCCGAGGCGGTCGAGGCGGCGGCCGATTTCCGCCCCGAGGCCATCGTCCTCAGCGGGACGCTCTCCGACTTCGACTACTACGACCCGGAGATGCTCCGCCGCTTCGCGGCCTTCGCCGTCAGGACGACGACGCCCATCCTCGGCATCTGCGGCGGCCACCAGCTCATCGGGCTCTGCTTCGGGGTGGGGTGCGTCACGCTCGACAACGCCG
>DASVSK010000089.1:0-1839 GCA_036388135.1 Pyrinomonadaceae bacterium
GTCGAGGTCGAGGAAGAGCACGCAGAACTGCGCCGCGCCGAGCCGCTTGTGGCGCGCGAGCGCGAGCTTGAGGCGGTCGATGAAGAGCGCGCGGTTGGGCAGCCCCGTCAGCGCGTCGTGGAAGGCGTCGTGGTGGAGCTGCCGCTCGGCCAGCTTGCGGTCGGTGATGTCCTGAATCTGGAAGATGAGGCGCGTCCCGGCATCGTGCGCCGCGCGCGCCAGCGAGATGCTCAGGTAAATCCAGACGACGTGGCCGTCCTTGTGGAAGTAGCGCTTCTCGGTCTGGCAGGTCGGCATCTCGCCGTCGAGCATCTGGCGGACGTGCGCGAGCGCCGACGCCCGCTCTTCGGGGTGCGTGATCTGCTGGAAGCTCATCCCCAGCAGCTCCTCCTCCGTGTAGCCGAGGATGGCGCACAGGGAGCGGTTGACCTGGAGCCAGCGCCCCTCCGGCGAGACTAAGGCCATGCCGATGGCCGCGTGGTCGAAGGCCGAGCGGAACCGCCCCTCGCTCTCGCGGAGCGCGGCGACGTGGCGCTCGACCGTCTCGATGTTCCTGAGGTAGGTCCGGTAGGTCAGGTAGACGATGGCGATCATCGGGGTCGCCGCGGCGAAGGCCGTGAAACCGATGACCGCGACGAGCTTGACGATTACGCCCGCGGCGGCCGCGCCGACGAAGTACGTGATGGAAGTCCAGAGGTAGAACCTGCGCCACGTCTGCCAGAGCCCCCGCCCGGTCCTGAGCGCCATCCCGGCGGCGACGAGCCCCGAGTTGACGGCGTACTGCACGGCCGCCATCACGCAGAGCGCGGTGACGAAGACCGGCGCGCCGCCCGCGGCGACGGCGTCGAGCGGGCCGAACGCGAGCCGCAGCGCCCAGACCGTGACCGAGGTCGAGAGCGCCGTGACGGCGATGTTCGCCATGTAGGTCTGCGGGCGGCGCGAGAGCCGCAGCGTCGAGCTGAGCCCGTCGAGCGCCGCGAGCAGGACGGCCGCCTCGCCGCCGCAGAGCAGGATGCCGAGCAGGAGGAACGTGTCCGAGACCGAGACGTACGAGCTGAGCCGCGGAATCTTGACCGTGATGCGCGAGCCGATGGTGAGCGTGATGACGGCCAGCAGCAGGAAGTTGAGATCGAGCCGCGAGGCCGGCAGGCGCGCCAGCGCGTAGAGGAGCGCGCCGCCGCCCGCGGCGATCAGCAGGCGGAAGTAGGCGGCGGTGTGTCGGTGCGGCTGCGCCGAGTCCATGCGGGGAAGTCCCTTTCGTCCTGACCGGAGTTTCGGGGCGATAGGGTGAGGCGGGAGTTCACCGGGGGCCGCGCGCGCTCGCGTGGACGAGTCGCCGCGCGCCCCCTTTTAACGCGCCGCTAATGCTGGCGGTCGCCGCCGGTGAGCACCGACATGCCCTGCGCCGCGTTGTCGCCGCGCGCGTGCCGGTCGCCGAAGACCGCGCCGTCGCTCATGATACAGCCGTCGCCGAAGAGCGCGCCGTCGGCGAAGATGACGCCGTCGGCGAAGATGACGCCCGCGCCGAGGAAGGGCGTACCGTCGCCCATGATCGCGCCGTGACTCGTCATGAGCTGGTCGGCGAAGACCACGCCGTCGCTGAAGACCACGCCGTCGCCCAGAAGGACGCCGTCACTGAACACGACGCCGTCGCCCAGAAGGACGCCCAGCCCGTAGGCACGCTGGTGAACTTTGATAAGGTCGAGCCCCGTGGCGTAAGTGTGGTTGAGGATGACGCCCTGCCCCCACGTGAAGGTCGTGCCGCCCCGGTTGCCCTTCGAGCCCGAGTAGTTGATGGTCGTCCGCGGCTCGGGGGGCGGGCCGCCCAGCAGCGGCGTG
>DASVSK010000090.1:0-10989 GCA_036388135.1 Pyrinomonadaceae bacterium
GGGATGACGCACGGCACCATCGCCGGCATGCTCATCAGGGATTTAATCCTCGGGCGCGGGAACCCGTGGGAGACCGTCTACGACCCTTCGCGCGTCTCGCTGCGCGCGGGCGGCGAGTACGCGAAAGAGAACCTCAACGTCGCGGCGCAGTACACGGACCTTCTGACGGGCGGCGAGATCGACTCGGCCGACGAGGTGGCCGCCGGCTCGGGCGCGCTGCTGCGGCGCGGGCTCACCAAGGTCGCCGTCTACCGCGACGACGCGGGCGCGCTCCACGAGTTCTCCGCCATCTGCCGTCACCTCGGCTGCGTCGTCGCCTGGAACGACAAGGAGAAGAGCTGGGACTGCCCCTGCCACGGCTCCCGCTATGACCCCGCCGACGGCCACATCCTCAACGGCCCGGCCATCGAAGGGCTCTCGCCCGCGGGCGAGTAGCGACCGCGGGGGCCCGACCTTGAGGGAGGGCGTATGGTCGGCAAACGAAGGCGGGATGATGAGAGGCACGCCGCCCCTCATCATCCCGCCTTTTAACTTTTGCGTCTCCAGTCCTCTTACTTCGCGCCCTTCTCGCCGCGGAAGTCGTAGGTGACGTAGAGGCGGAGCTTGCCGTCTTTGGCCTCCTCGCGGACTTCGCGTGCCTGGGCGCGGAGCGCGCCGCCGGCGGCCTGGACTGGGATGGCGAGCGTGAGCTGCTGGCCGCGCATGAGGACGATGGGGTTGACGCGCTGGTTGATCGCGCCCTGCACGAAGGCCGTCACCAGTCCGCTCACGAGGGGCGACATCCCCTCGACGTTGACGCCCACGACGTTGAGCTGGCCGTAGAGCGTCTGCTCCTCGGCGGCGAAGCGGAACTCGATGTTGGCCTCGGCCGTGCCGCGCATGTTCTGGCAGCCCATCAGGTCGTAGGTGCCGCTGAAGGCCAGGGGCACGACGACCCGCCCGTCCCTCATCAGCACGCCGGTCTGCACGTCGCCCGCGTTCGGCTCGATGACGACGCGGTTCTGGCAGCCCTCGCCCGCCTGCGGCGGGAAGGCCGGCTTGTCCAGGTCGCGGAAGATGGAGCCGAGCAGCGCGCCGAAGAACTGCTCGTCCAGCTCGACGACGGCCGTGCCCGGCGGCGGCCCGCCGGGGTCGGGCGCGCGCAACGTCTGGCCCTTGACCGCGCCCGTGCGCGGCGCGCCGACGAAGAGGAAGTAGGCCCCCACGCCGCCCAGCAGGACGCCGAGCACGAGAGCGAGAATGAACTTCATCTAGGCCCCCTTAGAGTCCGATTCAGAATTGCCACAAAGACACGGAGGCGCGGAGATTAAAATTAAATTTCAAAGCCCGTGGCTGAAATTTCAATCTAAAATCTCCGCGCCTCCGTGTCTTTGTGGCTGACCCGTCCGGTCTTGAAATGCCCGCGCGGTCTTTCAGCGCGCCGGAGACGGCGAAGGCGAAGGCGCTGCGCCCGCCGCGCCGCCCGCGCCCTGCTGCGAGTTGATGAAGGCCATCACGCCCTGGAGCAGTTGCGTGAGCTGCGCGACCTGCTGTTTGACCTCCTCGGGCGAGAGCTGCTTGTAGCCCTGCGGTATCTCGAAGTCGGCCGCGTTGACGTCGGTCTTCAGGTCGCGCGTCTCGACGACGAGGTTGCCGCCCGAGACGCCCTGCACGTTGCCGGACGTCTGGCCGAAGCCCTCGATGCGCAGGGGGAGCCCCGTCTCCTTGTCGACGTAGATGAAGCTCTCGCCCTGCACCTGTCCGGCGGTGGTCTGCGTCTGCGTGCGCCCGGCGGCGCGGTACTTGACGGCGGGCCGTCCGTTGAAGGTCTCCTCGCCGACGAGCGTGACGCCCTGCTGGCGCGTGACGAAGGCGACGAGCTGCCCCGGCGTCATCGAGCGCACCTGATCCATGTTGACGCCGGTCATCTCCTGCGTCAGCTCGGCGTACTGCTTGCGGCCGTGCATGATGATGTAGCGCTTGTCGGCCTTGTCGAGGAAGACCAGCTCGCCGATGCCGGGCAGCGTCACCGAGTAGCGGCGGTCCGCGCCGTTGCGGGCGACCTTGAACTCGGCCTGCCCGCGCTGCTGCTGCTGGCCGGCGGTGGCGAGCGAGGCGACCATCGTCGCCGTGTACTTGTCGGGCTCGCGCGCCTCGATGACCTGACCCGTGTTGGTCGTCACGGTCGAGGTCGTCATGTTCGCGTTCGAGTTGCTGTTGACGTTGACCGTGGCGTTGGCGTTGCCGTTGGCGTTCGTGGTGGTGTTGCTCGTCTCGGTCGCCTGCTGGCAGCCCGCGGCGGCGAGCGCGGCGGCGGCGAGCGTCGCCGCGAAAAACCCTTTCGCTCCGTTCCCAAAGCGCATGAAAATATTCTCCTCCCTCTTCCGGCAGAGATGGTCTACAGCGACAACTTGTTAGGGGCAATTTAGCGGGGAGAGGATACCACAAAGCGGTAGGCAGTAGACAGTAGGCAGTAGACAGTAGCGCTCCGCGCCGCGGCCGTCGACGCTCACACTCTGACGATTCGGCTGCGTAGGTTTTTCTACTGACTACTGTCTACTGTCTACTGTCTACCGCTTTCAGAAGAGCGACGGCTGGTCGTCGAGTTCTTCGGGGGCGACGACGGGGTCGCCGAGCAGGCGCTTGAGCTTGTTGGCGCTGGCGGGGGCGTGCCCCTCGTAGAAGTTGCTGAAGTAGGCGCAGACGTAAGGAACGCGCCCGGCGAGGCGCTCGACGGCCGCGGCCCACTTTTCGAGGTTCAGGTCGCGCGGGCGCTGCTCCACGTCGAAGCGCGTGAGGTCGCGCGCGCCCATCCAGCGGACGTAGGCGAAGTCGGAGGTGTCGAGGAGCGTGGCGGCCGCGCGCCACACGCGCTCGCGCGTGACCCAGGGGCCTTCGACGAGCGCGAGCGCGACGTTCCGCTGGAGCGAGAGCGGCACGAGCAGCTCCTCCTCGAACCAGAAGGGGTCGCGGAACTCGACGGCGAAGCGCACGTCCGCCGGGAGCAGCGGCAGGAACTCCGAGAGGGCGCGCAGGTTCTCGCGCGTGGCCTCGAACTGCGGCGGGAGCTGGACGAGGACGGCCGCGAGCTTGGGCCCGAGGCGGCGCGCGCCGCGGCAGAACTCCGCGAGCGCGCGCTCGGCGGCGGGGCCCCGGAGCGCGTGCTCGTGCGTTATCTCGCGCGGCAGCTTGAGCGCGAAGGTGAAGCCGTCGGGTGTCCGCCGGGCCCAGCCGTCGTAGGTCGAATCCGAGGGCGCGGCGTAGAAGGTCGAGTCGACCTCGACGGTGTCGAAGGCGCGCGCGTAGGTGTCGAGCATGTGCTCGTCGCGCGTGCCGCGCGGGTAGAAGACGGGGCGCGCGCTCGCGGGCGGCGTCACCCAGTCGTCGTAGTTCCACCCCTGGCATCCGACCTGCACGCGCGGCCGTGGCTGTGAGTCCGTCTGAGCGTCTGCCATGCGTTGACTTTTTAATTCAGCGTCGGGTTAAAGAGCAACAATCCGTTAGCCGCCGCGGGCGCGTGTGCGCGGCGGGAAGACGGCTTTAACGTCCCGGCCGTGTCTCCGCGCCCGCGGCGGTCAATCCCTTCATTCAACTTTCGAGACCGATTCAACCGACGCGGCAGACGATCAGTTGGACGACGCCGAGCAGGTGATTCTCGACGCGCTCGACCGCGAGCCCGGCGCGGCGCGCCTCTTCGGCGGTGCGGCGGTTGAAGTGGTCTTCGAGGAGCGCGACGGTCAGGAGGCTCAGCGCGTCGAAGGCGTAGCCGAGCGCGCCCGCAGGCCGCACGTGTTCGAGCAGCACGACGCGGCCGCCCGCGCGCACGACCCGCCGCAGCTCCGCCAGCCCCGACGCGGGCGCGGCCACCGAGCAGAAGACGAGCGTGGCGAGCCCCGCGTCGAACGAGTCGTCGGCGAAGGGGAGCCGCTCGGCGTAGGCCTGCACGAGCGCCGCGCCCGCGGGTCTCTCGAGCCTCGCGTGCGCGCGCAGAAGCATCTCGCGGCTCGGCTCGGCACAGGCCGCGCGCGAGCCCCGCGGGTAGAAGGGGAAGTTCGCTCCCGTGCCCGCGCCGACTTCGAGGAGGCGTCCGCCCTCGGGCATCTCTGCGAGCGCGGCCGCGCGCAGACGGCCGAGCCCCGCGCGCTCCAGAGGGCGCATCCAGCGGTCGTAGTGCGCGGCGACGCGGTCGTAGGTCGGCGGCTTGTGCGACATCGTCCGTGTACTCAGGGCGGAGCGGGATTTTCAGAAAAATAGGCGGACATCCGAAAAATTGAAGATAAAACACGCGCCGCACAGGCTAATCGGCCGTAAAAGCCGCCGCGCCCCGGCCGCGACGCGCGGGCACGACGGTTGCTATGCGGGAGTCGCGTCCGCAGCAGCAAGTTCTCTTGCCCTTCTAACGAACACGGGACAGACCTCGCAAGGCTTTCAGACGGAGACGCCGGCCCAAACCATCCGCGGGCCGGTCGCGAGCGCCGGACGCCCCTCGACGGGGACGCGCCGCCAGACTTTATAACACGTCTTACATCCAGCAGATTCGGGGCGTCTTAGCGCGGCCCCTTCTTCGACCTTCATCATCTCGCCCGGTCTAATCTTAAGCGACCGGCGGCGCGGCCGAGCCCCCGGGCGGGTGCGGCCCGCGGCCGGGACAACCTGAGACCTCAGGAGGGAGAACCGAACATGAAGAGAGCAACGATCTTTCTGCCGCTGCTCGTGGCGGCGCTGCTGACCGCCTTCGCGCCGCGCGCGGCGGCGCAGACTACGGGCAACATCTCGGGCACGGTGGCGGACGAGAAGGGCGCGGCGATATCGGGCGCGACGGCCACGGTGCGCAACACCGAGACCAACTTCTCGCGCACCGCGCAGACCGACGCCGAGGGGCGCTACCGCATCCCGAACCTGCCCGTCGGCGGCTACGAGGTGACGGTCGAGGGGCAGAGCTTCGCCAAGTACGTCCAGACCGGCATCCAGCTCCTGCTCGGCCAGGACGCCGTCGTCGACGTGACGATGCGCCCGGCCGGCGTGCAGGAGGTCGTCAACGTGACGGAGAACGCCGCGCTGCTGAACACGACGACCGCCGAGGTCTCGACGCGCTTCGACGCGCGCCGCCTCTCGGAGCTGCCGCTGGCGACGAACCGCAACGTCTACAACGTCGCGCTCTCGGCCGCGGGCGTCAGCCAGTTGCAGTCGAACCAGTCCGGCTTCACACAGGGCATCAACTACTCGGCCAACGGCGGCCGCCTGCGCTCGAACAACTTCCTCATCGACGGCCAGGACAACAACGACTTCGGCGTCGCGGGCGCGGCCATCGGCCTCAACAACCCCGACCTCATCCAGGAGGTCCGCCTCGTCACCAACCAGTTCTCGGCCGAGTTCGGGCGCAACTCCTCGTCGGTCTTCAACGCCATCACCAAGTCCGGCACGAACGACTACCACGGCTCGGGCTTCTGGTTCCACAACGACAACGCGCTCAACGCCTGCAACAACCTGAACAAGGCCGCGGGCTTCTGCAACCCGAACGCGGCGAACGAGTCGCAGCGCGGCGCGCCGTTCCGCATCGAGAACCAGCTCGGCGGCACCGTCGGCGGCCCGCTCCACCTGCCGCGCTTCGGCGAGGGCGGCCCGTCCTACGTCTCGGGGCGCGACCGGACATTCTTCTTCTTCTCGCTCCAGCGCTGGTGGGACCGCCAGCTCGGCCAGGGCGTGAGCGTCGACGGCGTGCCGACGGCCGCGGGGCGCGCCATCCTCGAACAGCAGGCCGGCAACCGCCCGCAGGTGCGCGCGCTGCTCGACTTCCTGCCCGTGGCGCAGACGGCGCTCGGCAGCACCGCCCCGTTCACCGTCGGCGGCCAGACCTTCAACGTCCCGCTCGGGCGGCTGACCGGCTCCAGCTCCTTCATCTTCGACGACTGGCAGACCTCCTTCCGCGTCGACCACCGCTTCAACAACGACCACACGCTCAACGCGCGCTACATCTACCAGGACGCGAACACCTCCGGGTCGGGGCAGTCGACGCCGCCGGGCTACGAGTCGTCTAACGTCTCGCGCAGCCAGGGCGTCAACCTCGTCCTGACGAGCGTGCTGGGGCCGAACGTGGTCAACGAGGGGCGCGCCGCCTTCCTGCGCGCGGCCAGCGCGACGGTCGCCTCCGACCTCCGCGCCGAGGCCATCCCGTCGATCCAGATCACGTCGCTCGGCCTCCAGGGCCTCAACGCGGGCGCGACGCGCACGGCCATCGGGCTGGCCGCGAACCTCCCGCAGGACTCGATCCGCAACACCTACCAGCTCCAGGACAACCTCTCCTGGACGAGGGGCGACCACAACCTGAAGTTCGGCGTCGACGTCCGCCGCCAGCAGCTCGCGCAGCTCTTCAAGCCGACCTCGCGCGGCCACCTCGTCTACACGAACCTCGCCAACTTCGTCAACGACGTGGGCAGCCTCCAGATCAACCTCGACCTGCCGGGCGTTGAGCGCGTGCTCCACCTCGACTGGCACGACTTCTACCTCTACGCGCAGGACGAGTGGAAGATACGCCCGAACTTCACGCTGACCTACGGCCTGCGCTACGAGAACGCCGGCCAGCCCATCCAGGACCTCGTCGCGCACAACGCGCCGGTGCTCGCCGCGGCGGGCAACAACCCCGTCTTCCGCGTCGGCCCGATCCCGGGGCGCGACCAGGACAACATCGAGCCGCGGCTCGGCTTCAACTGGAACCCGCGCACCGAAGGCGGCGCGCTCGGCTGGCTGACGGGCGGCGACAAGCTCGTCATCCGCGGCGGCTACGCGCGCACGCACGACTACGCCTACACCAACATCGCGCTCAACATCTGGAGCAGCTTCCCGTTCGTCGCGGCCTTCAACCTCAACAACGTGACGGGCGCGTTCGCCAACCTCCGCAACCAGCCCGTCAACCCGCTGCTCTTCACGCGCACGGTCGTCACGCCCGACTTCCAGTCGCCGACCTACGACTCGTTCAGCCTCGAAGCGCAGCGCGAGCTGACGCGCGACGTGGTGCTCCGCGTCGGCTACGTCGGGTCGAAGGGGGCGGGGCTCTTCGAGAGCATCGACGGCAACCCGCGCCGCCCGTTCTGCATCCCGCGCGCGGCCTTCCCGACCGAGTGCAACGCCGACCCGACGGTCGGCACCGTGCGCCTGCGCGCCAACTCCGGCCAGTCCATCTACCACTCGATGCAGACGAGCCTTGAGAAGCGCCTGTCGCGCGGCTTCAGCGGCGGCATCCACTTCACGTGGAGCGCCTTCATCGACACGATGTCGGAGATTTTCAACAACTCCTCGGCCGAGATAGCGCTGGCCCAGGACCCGTTCAACCGCCGCGCCGACCGCGGGCGCTCGTCCTACGACCGGCCGAAGCGGCTCTCGGGCAACATGGTCTACGAGCTGCCGTGGTTCCAGGAGCAGCGCGGCTTCGTCGGCCACCTCCTCGGCGGGTGGCAGTTCAACGGCTTCTTCACCTTCCAGGACGGCGCGCCCTTCTCGCCCCTGAACGGCGCAGACCCGTCGCAGGCGCTCGGCGGCCTGGCCTCGGCCGTCGGCGTCGCCACGCGCCCGAACATCGTCACCACGGCCGACATCCAGCACATGTCGGTCGAAGAGCTGTTCAACCTGCGCGCGTCGGGCGACCCGCTCTTCGCCGCGCTGCCCGCCTGCACCGTCACCGCGCCCACGACGGCCGTCTGCCCGTTCCGCGTCGGCAACGCCGGCCGCAACATCCTGCGCGCCGACGGCATCGGCAACGTCGACTTCGGCATCCTCAAGTCGACGCGCCTCGGCGAGAACCAGCGCCTGCAACTGCGCGCGGACTTCTTCAACCTGACGAACACGCGCAACTTCGGCACGCCCAACTCGGCCGTCAACGCCGGGACCAACTTCCTCAACCAGTGGGCCACGAACGGCGGCAACCGCCGCGTCATCGTCGGCCTCCGCTACGTCTTCTAAACGCCGCCCGCCCTTACGCGCGGGCGACTCTCGAACGACAGCCGGGCCGGGGGAAGTCTTCCCCCGGCCCTTTTCCCTTCCCGGCCGCCGGTGCGATACTCCGGCCGAACCCGGATTACAGGAGGGCGGCCCTTGAAAAAGTTTATCCTGCTGGTGCTGCTGTCGACGCCACTCGCGCACGGCGCTCGCGCACAGACGCCGGCCGCCGACCCCGGCGTCGAGGTCGTCAAACACGGCTGGAGCAAGGAGCGCATCAACTGGGAGCGCGACCCGTTCGCGGGCGTGCTGGAGAGCTTCGACGACGCGCGCATGCGGATGCGCAACGAGAAGCGCATCGAGGACGCCAAACGCGGCAACGCGCCCGAGGCCGACCGCCTCAAGACCGAGGCGCGCGCCGACGACGCCCTCATCGCCGCCCGCCACCGCGGCAAGCCCGCGCGCTACGTCTTCTCCTACAAGGCTTCGCTCCGCAACAGCGGCGACAAGGCCGTCAAAGAGATCGACTGGGACTACGTCTTCTTCGACGCGGCCACCGGCCGCGAGGTCGGCCGCCACCAGTTCACCAGCGAGGCCAGGCTCGACCCCGGCAAGAAGCGGGAGTTCGGCTTCCTCATCGCGGCCCCGCCCTCGAAGACCATCAGCGTCCACTCGCTCGACCAGAAGGAGAGCCGCGGCGTCAACGGGCGGGTCGTCCTCGTCCGCGTCCTCTACGCCGACGGCTCCGCCTGGCGGCGACCCGAGTAGGAAGTCAAAAGTAAAAAGGCAAAAGGCAAAAGTGCTGACGCGCTGCCGCGCGCGGAACTTTTAATTAAATCCCCGCTTTCACTTTTGCCTTTTGCCTTTTGCCTTTTTACTTTTGACTTCCCGAAGGGGCGGTGTTAGGTTGGCAACCCTCGGCGGGCGAAGTCGCCGCGCCCCGTTCTTTAAATCAAGATTTTCATCGCTGATTCGACCCGCCCGCCGCAAGAAGCGGGAAGGGTTGACCGTCGCAGGTCGAAGGCCCGCCCCTTTTCCGGGGCGCGGGCTCCAAGGGAAGTCGGGTGTAAAGCCCGCACGGTTCCCGCCACTGTGTACCGGCGATTCGTGCCGCACTCTTCTCTGCCAGACAGACGCCACTCGACCCCGGGTCGGGGAAGGCGAAAGGGCGCGGCGCGTTCGAGCCGGGAGTCAGGAAACCTTGCCTGCTGTCTGGATGTCAGATGCCGGATGTTAGATGTTAGTTAAGACATGCGCCTTAACTAACATCTAACATCCGGCATCTGACATCTGATTTCGACGGAGGCGACCGCTTAAGCTCCGGGAAAGGGCGAGTGGCGTCGGGCGTGAACCGCCGGCGAGGCGCGCCGCCCTTCGGGGCGTCCGCCGCCAGAGCCCCGCGCGCTTCACGTGATTTTCCTCCGACAAGCCCTCGGTCTTCCGCACGGAAGACCGAGGGCTTTTCTCTTTTGGCGTCGCGCCCCGTCCGGCGCGCGCCGAGGCCGGGGGACTCTTCAACCACCGCCCCCTCTTCCGCGCGCGGCCGCACTCCAGACCGCCGCGAGAGGTGTTTTGAGATGAGAAGAGAGACTTTTATCCGCACGACCGTCGTCGCCTGCGCCCTGTTCATGCTGGCCGCCTTCGCCCCGGCGCACGCGCGCGCGCCCCAGCAGGGCGCGACCCTTTCGGGGCGCGTCACAGACCCGCGCGGCGCGGCCGTCCGCGGGGCGTCCGTCACGCTGCGCGAGCGAGCGCGCACGCAACTCCGGCTCTCGACCACGACCGACGACGGGGGCGCTTACCGCTTCGAGCGCCTCGCGCCCGGCGAGTACATCGTCGAGGCCGAAGGGCCGGGCTTCGCGCCGGGGGCGGCCCGGCCCGTCGCGCTCGCGCGCGACGCGGGCGCGACGCTCGACCTCCGGCTCGAAGTCGCGGGCGTCTCGGCCGAGGTGGTCGTCACGGCGGCCGACGCGCCGCAGACGGTGGACGAGGTCTCGAAGGCCGTCACCGTCGTCACCGCGCGCGAGATGGAGGAGCGCGACGAGTCGACGGTCGCCGAGGCGCTACGCACCGTGCCGGGTCTGCGCGTGCAGCAGCTCGGCGGCCCCGGCTCGCTCGTCTCGGTCAAGACGCGCGGCCTACGGAACCAGGACACCTCCGTCCTCGTCGACGGCCTGCGCTTCCGCGACCCCGCGGCGGCGCAGGGCGACGCGACGAGCTTCCTCTCCGACTTCCAGTTGACCGACTCGTCGCGGGTCGAGGTGCTGCGCGGCTCCGGCTCCTCGCTCTACGGGACGAACGCCGCGGGCGGCGTCGTCAACCTCGTCACCGAGGAGGGCGGCGGCCCGTTCCGCGGCCAGCTCTTCGCCGAAGGCGGGAGCCTCGGCTTCGCGCGCGGCCGCGCGCAGTTCTCCGGCTCGGCGGGCGAGGCCGAGCGCGTCGTCTTCAGCGCGGGCGTCTCGCACCTCAACGTCTCCGGGGGCGTCGACGGCGACGACTCCGCGCGCACGACCAACGCGCAGGGGCGCGCTCTGCTGCGCCTGACGCCGACGGCCACGCTCTCGGCTCGCCTCTACGCCTCCGACGCCTTCGCGCAGCTCAACGAAGACCCGCAGGCCGTCGGCACGCTACCCGCGACCGGCGTCGTCGACGCGCGCGCCGTCTCGCGCGCCGAGCTTCGGCGCTACGAGTTGGGCACGCCGCTGGGCGGGCTCGACCTCGGCGGCGCGACCTTCCTGCCCGCGGCCAACGACGCGGACTTCTCGCGCGCCGGCCGCTTCTTCTCCGGCGCGCTCGCCTTCGCGCAGCGCCCTTCGGAAGCCTTCGGCTACTCGGTCACCTACCACGGGCTCGTCACGCGCAACGCCTTCCGCGAAGGCCCGGCCGTCCCCGGCGACCCCGCCGACTTCTTCTTCGAGCCGCGCGGCTCGACCGTCAACGACTTCGACGGCTCCGTCCACACGCTCGCGGCGCGCGCGGACTTCCGGCTCGGCCGACACAACCTGGTTGACGTCGGCTACGAGTTCGAGCGCGAGAACTTCTTCACGCGCTTCCTCGACGTGACGCCGGCCGGCGACT
>DASVSK010000091.1:0-15730 GCA_036388135.1 Pyrinomonadaceae bacterium
GAAGTAGACCGTCCGCGCGAGCCCCTGCCCCTGGAAGCGCACGGAGCCGTGCTGCGCGTGGTAGATGACGTAGGAGACGAGGAAGAGGCCGGAGACGGCGAGCGCCGAGAGCATGAACTTGCGGTGCGCGGAGACGTTCCCGCGCATGATGTTATACAGGCCGGCGGCGAGCAGGAGGAAGCTGGCCGCGTTCAACGCGGCGTTCAGGTGCGGCAGAATCGAGTCGTTCATAAACAGGGCGAGGCGGGGCGTCTCACTCGTCGCGCCCGCGCCCCTCGCGCCGCGCGCCGGCCGCCGCGCGCCCCGCCTCGGAGAGCGCGTAGAAGTCGTTGCCGCGCTCGACGAGCAGGCCGCGCTCCGCCAGCGACTCGACGGCGTGGAAGACGGCGAGCCGCTCGTCGGGGTCGTTGCCACCCGCCTCGAACAGCTCATGCAGGTCAAGCTCCGGCTTGCCCAGCTCGTCGAACATCCCGAGCACGCGCAGCTTCAGCTCGTCGGGCGCGGACATCCTCTTACTCGAACGCCTCGGCGACGGCCGCCGTGTTCTCGTAGAGCTGGAAGCCCGTCACCTTGCCGCCGCCGCCGAAGGTGAAGACGAGCGCCCACTCGTTGTCGAAGGTCTTGCCCGTGGCCTTCACGCGGCCGCGCTCGCGGCCGAGCGCGACGACGCGGTCGCCCTCGGCGACGAACGCGCCCGGCGTGAAGTGCTCGAAGTCCACGTTCGTGCCGAGCTGGACGAAGAACTCGGTCGCGCCGCCGTGCCCGCGCCGGTCGCCGAGGTAGGGGACGGACGGGGGGCCGGGTGCCCTCCACTCGACGTCTTCGGCGAGGTGCGCGAGGACGCCGGGGACGTCGCCGCGGCCGAACGCCTCGAAGATGGACTGTACGACTCGCTTGTTATCTTCCGTGCTCATCCTTCGACCTTCTTTTTAGGGGTGTGTGCGGGCTTGGCCGGCGGCGGCTTCTTCTCGCTCAGCTCCTCGTAGCCGCAGCGCTCGCACTGCCACGCCGGGAAGACCTGCCCCGGCTCGGCCGCGTTCTGGTAGACCGCGCGGTCGGACGGGATGATCTTGCCGCCGCACGCGGGGCACACGCGGCCGCGTATGGTCTGGCGCTCGACGTCAACCGCGGGGACTAGCTCGTCTGCCATAAGTTTTGAAACGCCCTCTAAGGCTCAAGGCCCTGGTCGTCGCCGTCGTCGCCCTTCCGCCTCCTGTACGCGACGACGAAGATGGTGCAGAAGATGGAGACCGGCGGGACGAGCAGGACGAGGATGGCGAGGTTCATCGTCCGCGCCGTCTTGTCGCCCGCCTGCTGCACCGCCGTGCGGCACAGGGGGCACTGGGCCTCTGCCGGGGCGGGCGAGCCCCAGAGCGCCGCGAGCAGGAGCGCCGCGGCCGCGGCCCGTCGAAGATTGAAAGTCGCTCTCTCCAAACGCCGACCTCGCTAGTGCCCGGGCGCGGGGGCCGAGCCGGTCGTGGGCTCGGCCGCGGTGCGCGTCGCGCGGATTTCCTTGGTGCGGAAGCTGTCGGGGAAGACGATGAAGAGCAGGCAGATGCAGACGACGAGGGTCGGGACGAGCGTCAGCACGAGACTCATGCGCTCGAAACGCAGGTGCATGAAGTAGGCGACGATCATCGCGGCCTTGACGAGCGAGAGCCCGATCAGGAGCGTCAGCATGATGTGGAGCGGCACGTGGATGTAGGCGAGGAAGACCTCGACGACGGTCAGCACGAGCAGCCCCAGCAGCACGTAGAGGAAGAGGCCCGTGCTCCCCTCGAAGTGGACGTGCTCGCCCGCGCGCGAGGCGGGCACCTCGTCGCCGACGCGGAACGGGTGGATGCCGCGCTCGCGCAGCGTCAGCGCCGGGACGGCGACGAAGGTCAGCGCCAGCAGCATGCAGACGGCCGTGAAGAAGAGGCTGTCGATGGTCAGGAAGTTCCCGGCGTCGGCCGCGCTCTTGCCCGCGAAGAACAGGCAGGCGGCCGCGAGCAGGACGCAGACGCCGATCATGACGAAGTCGGACTTGTTCAGCAGGTCTCGGGCGTTTTCGTTTGCCATCGCTCACCCCGTTCGCAGGTCTGGAGTCTGGAGTCCGGGCTTCCCTTCACCCGGCGAAGTCGACCGACATCAGGTAGATGAGCGGGAAGACGAACATCCAGACGAGGTCGACGAAGTGCCAGTAGAGGCCGCTGATCTCGACGTCCTCGTGCCGCGTCTTGGTGATGCGCAGCGCGACGTAGCCGAGGTAGCAGACGCCCGTGAAGACGTGGAACATGTGGAGGCCCGTGATGGCGAAGAAGCTCGCGCCGAAGAGCGGCGGGGCCTCGGGCCAGCGCTGCGCCCACTCGCCCGCGAGCCGGAAGGGGCGCAGGCCGTCGTGCATGAGGTGCTCCCACTCGATGAGGTGGAGGACGAGGAAGGCCAGCCCCCCGAGCATCGTCGCGCCTATCCAGCGGCGCGCGGCCCTCAGCCGGTTGTGCGCCGACGCCCTGACCGCCATCACCATCGTGAAGCTCGACGCCAGCAGGAAGAGCGTCATCGTCGTCGAGAAGATGATCGACGGGTAGAAGGGGAACGGCGTCGGCCAGGCGTCGCTGGACACGCGCGCGTACGAGTAGGCGATGAGCATCGCCGAGAACGTCATCGCGTCCGACACGATGAAGAGCCACATCCCGAGCTTGCGGTGGCCGACGCGGAAAGGCAGGGCCCCCCCGTCCCACTCGGTCGCCGGCAGCCGTCCGACATGCGCTTCAGTGCTCAAGCCTCACCTCCGGAAGAAGAGTAGCAGGAAGAGAAAGACCCACAACGCGTCCATGAAGTGCCAGTAAATCCCCGTCACGTCCGTCAGCGCGCGCCTCTTGGCCTCGCCCTCGGGGCCGCCGCCGCCGCCGCCGCCGTAGAAGTAGAGCGCCGCGAGCGCCAGGATGCCGCCGAGGAGGTGAACCGCGTGCAGCCCCGTCAGCACGTAGAAGAAGGAGCTGTGCGGGTTCGACGCCAGGTAGACGCCGGCCGCGACGAGCTGCCGCCAGGCGAGCACCTGCGCGGCGAGGAAGCCGAGGCCCAGAAGCAGCGTCACCATCAGCCAGAGCCTGTAGCCCGACTCCTCGCCGTGCCTGAGCGCCGACCTCGCGCGCGAGAACGTCAGACTGCTCAGGACGATGAGCGCCGTGCTCACGTAGACGAAGGAGGGCATCTGCCCCCCGCGCCAGTCGACGCTCGTCGTCATCCCCGAGCGCACGATGTAGGCGCTCGCCAGCGCCGTGAACATCATCAGGATCGACGCCATGCCGACCAGCACGCCGATGCGGTAGCGCTCGTGCGTGGGGCGGCGCGGCCCCTCGCCGCCCCCGCCGCCGCCGCCGGGCCCGCCCCCGCCGGGGCCGCCGCCGCCCGGGCCCTTGCCGTTGCCGCGCCCGCCACGCCGGCGCGAGCCGACGACGTCTATGACGGTCTCTGCCCGCGCGGCCGTCTCCTTCTCACCCGCGACCGTTATCGCCATTACCCCGTCCTTGTACTTCGTCGGCGGCGTAGCCGACGTTCGGCCCCGTCTCGTCGGGCGTCGTCTGTAAGACGTAGTCCTCCGGCGCGCCGGGCACGCCGAACTCGTACGCGCCGCGGTAGACGACGGGGACGCGCCCCCCGAAGTTGTCGTGCGGCGGCGGCGACGGCGTCACCCACTCCAGCGTCGTCGCCTCCCAGGGGTTGTCCGAAGCCTTCTCGCCGCGGAAGAGGCTCCAGAAGAAGTTGAAGATGAAGAGGAACTGCACCGCGACGGTGATGATGGCCGCCCAGGTGACGAAGTGGATGAGCGAGTGGGTCGGGGCGTTGAAGTGATAAATCCACTCAATCTTGCCGTTGATGACCTCGTAGAACTGCGAGTAGCGGCGGGGGAGCCCGACCATCCCCATCGCGTGCATCGGGATGAAGATGGCGTAGACGCCGATCATCGTCGGCCAGAAGTGAATCTTGCCGAGCGTCTCGTTCATCATCCGGCCGAACATCTTCGGGAACCAGAAGTAGGTGCCGGCGAACATGCCGAAGATGGCGGCCACGCCCATCACGAGGTGGAAGTGCGCGAGCACGAAGTAGGTGTCGTGCATCGAGAGGTCGAGCGAGGACTGCCCCAGCACCAGCCCCGTAATCCCGCCCGCGACGAAGAGCGAGACGAACCCGATGGCGAAGAGCATCGGCGTGGTGAAGCGTATGCGCGCGCCCCAGAGCGTGCCCAGCCAGTTGAAGGTCTTGATCGCCGACGGGACGCCGATGGAGAGCGTCAGCACGGAGAAGGCCGCGCCCGTCAAAGGCGACATGCCGCTGAGGAACATGTGGTGCCCCCAGACGAAGAAGCCCAGGAGCCCGATGGCGAACATCGCGAAGACCATCGCGCGGTAGCCGAAGACGGGCTTGCGCGCGAAGGTCGAGAGGATGTGCGAGGTCGCGCCCATGCCCGGCAGGATGGCGATGTAGACCTCCGGGTGGCCGAAGAACCAGAAGAGGTGCTGCCACAGGATGGGCGAGCCGCCCGAGTGGTCGAGCACCACCGTCCCGTTCGACAGCCCGCCCGGCACGAAGAAGCTCGTCCCGGCGTTGTGGTCGAGGAAGAGCAGGACGCCCGCCGCGAGCAGCACCGGGAACGAGAGGAGCGCCAGCACCGCGGTCGTGAACCAGGCCCAGCACGTCAGCGGCATCCGCATCAGCGACATGCCCTTCGTGCGGAGGTTCAAAAGCGTCACGATGAAATTCAGAGCGCCGAGCAGCGAGGCGACGCAGAAGATGGCGATGCTGATGACCCAGAGGTTGACGCCCATGTCCTGCCCCGGCACGTTGAACAGGTGGCCGACCGCCGAGAGCGGCGCGTAGCCCGTCCAGCCGCCCGTCGGGCCGATGACCGACCCGCCCGACGCGAAGATGGCGCTCACCAGCACCAGCAGCCCGAGCAGCGTCGTCCAGAACGAGAGCATGTTGAGGACGGGGAAGGCCATGTCGTCCGCGCCGACCTGGATGGGCAGGAAGTAGTTGCCGAAGCCCCCCTGCGGCGCGGTCGTCAGCACGAAGAAGACCATCATCGTGCCGTGCATGGTGACGAGCGAGAGGTAGAACTCCGGCGTCATCACGCCGCCCGGCGCGCCCTCCGGGAAGAGCGTCCCCAGGACGGGCCACGCGTGCTCGGGCCACGTCATTTTCATCCGCATCAGCACCGACATCAGCATGCCCAACACGACCGAGAAGAGCGCGAGCAGGAGGTACTGGATGCCGATGACCTTGTGGTCGATGCTGAAGACGTACTTGCGTATGAAGCCGGTGGGCGCGTGGTGCGCGCCGTGCCCGGCGGCGGCGGCGTGCTCTTCGTGCCGGTGAACTTCGTTGGGGACTTCGGCTTCTGCCATCTCCGCGATCCTCCCGCCCGCCCGGGGCCCCGGGCGCGGCCTGGGTCAGAGTTCTAGTAGTTGAGCGGGTACTTCTTGACCAGCTCGCCCACGCGCCGGTTGAACTGCGCCTGCGGCAGGGCGACCAGAGAGTTGTACTCCTCGTCGGGGACGACGAGCATGTAGCTGCGCATCTTGTAGTGCTGCTGCCCGCACAGCTCGGCGCAGGCGATCTCGTACTGCCCGACCTTCTGCGGCGTGAAGTGAACCTTGACGTCGAGGCCCGGCACGGCGTCCTGCTTGAAGCGGAGCTGCGGCACCCAGAAGCTGTGCGTCACGTCGCGCGCGTTCAGGTTCAGCTCGACGGGGCGGTTGACCTGCGTGACGAGCGTCTGGGTGACGGCGTCGTCGGCCGCGGCCGGGTCGGCGGAGTCGAGCCCGATGTAGTTGATCGACTCGTCGCTGATCTTGCGCGGGTCGGTGCGCCCGAACCGGCCGTCGGGCCCCGCGTAGTGGAAGTTCCACTGGAACTGCTGCGCCGTGACCCGCACCCTCGCCGAGTCGGCGGGCGCGTCCTTCATGTGCAGGTCCCACCAGACGCGCTGGCCGAGGAGCGCCACCGTGATGAAGATGGCGGCCGTGATGCCCGTCCAGAGAATCTCCATCCGGTTGTTGCCGTGCGAGTAGACGGCGCGTGTGCCGCCGCCTGTGTCGCGGAAGCGCCAGACGGCGTAGCCGAGGGCGCCCTGCGCCGCGACGAAGGCGACGCCCACGACCACCATCGTCAGGATGAACTGGCGGTCGTAGGCGGGCCCGTGCTCCGAGATGGAGGCCGGGAACCACCAGCGCCCGTTGACGAACATCCACACCGAGAGGCCGGTCATCACCCACAGGAACACCGCGAACGCGCGACCCATAGCACCTCCGAAGTAGACGGAAACAGTAGGCAGTAGTCAGTAGAAGAACCTTCGGATGACGAGCCTCGCGGTAGTCAGCGTCGGCCCCGGCCGAAGCGGAGCCTACCGTCTACTGACTACTGCCTACTGCCTACTTGTTAAAGACCATCAGCCCGAACAGGACGGGCAGGTAGAGCACGGAAGCGAGGAGCAGCCGGCGCGCGCCCTGGCGCGTGTGGACGAGGGCGGCGTGGATGCTCGTCCCCAGGAACAGCAGGCCGAGCGCGAGTGCGCCGTAGAAGTAGACGGCGCCGGTCGTCCCCAGCACGGCCGGGAAGAGGCTGACGGGGACGAGGAGCAGAGACCAGACGACTATCTGCCGCGCGGTCACGCGGCACTCGGGCTCGATGACGGGGAGCATCAGAATCCCGGCGCGCGCGTAGTCCTCCCGGTACATCCACGCGATGGCGAGGAAGTGCGGGAACTGCCACGCGAAGAGGATGCCGAAGAGCGCCCACGCCTCGACGCCGGCCTCGCCCGTCGCCGCCGTCCAGCCCATCAGCGGCGGCATCGCGCCGGGGAACGCGCCGACGACCGTCGAGAGCGAGCTGCGCGTCTTCAGCGGCGTGTAGCAGAGCAGGTAGCCGACGACGACCGTCACGCCGAAGGCGGCCGTGATGAGGTTGACGAAGGCGGCGAGGTAGACCTCGGCCGCGACCGTGAGCGCGATGCCGAAGGCGAGCGCCGCGCCCGCGCCGAGCTTCCCGGAGGGCAGCGGGCGGCTCAGGGTGCGGCGCATGCGCGCGTCGAGGCCGCGCTCCATGAACTGGTTGAGCGCCGCTATCCCCGACGAGAGCAGCGCGATGCCGAAGAGCGCGTTGAAGAGCGCGAGGTAGTCGAACGCGCCCTCCGAGCCGAGGCTGAAGCCCGCGGCCGAGGTGAGCACGATCAGGAAAGTGATGCGCGGCTTGGTCAGCTCGACGAAGGCGGCGAGCTTCTCGCGCGCGTCCGGCGGGGCGACCGCCACCGGCACTTCGGATGTCGCTTCGAGGACGAACTCCTTCATGAAATTAATGCCGCTTCCCTTTTGATTAGACAGTAGTCGGTAGACAGTAATCAGTAGACGGTGGTCGGTAGAAAACCGTTATCGCCCGGCGTCCAGTCCGTCAGCGGCGGCGCTCATTAAGCGGAGCCTGCTGACTACTGTCTACTGTCTACTGTCTACTCGCCCTGGTTCAGTGGTGGCCGCCCAGCATCGGCAGGTCGAGCGCGGGCATGACCTTGAGCGCGCCGCCCTCCAGGCTCTCCGCGGTCAACTGCTGCGCGGAGAAGCTGAAGTCGGTGGTCTTCGACTCGCTCGCGCCGACCGTGACCGACTGCGTCAGCCCCTGCGGGTACTTCTCGTGCCAGGCGACGACGGTGTAGGTGCCCGCCGGCACGCCCTTGATCTCGAACCTGCCCTCCCCGTCCGTGACGGCGAAGAACGGGTGCTGGAGCACGCCGACGTAGGCGCGCATCCAGGGGTGCTGGTTGCACTTGACGGGGATGACCGTCTCGGCGCGCTTGAACTGCTTGGTGATGGGGGCCGCGCCGGGCGACTGCCCCTGGTTGAACTTCTCGTTCTGCTTGGCGTCGACGTTGACGTTGTGCGCGGTCGGGTCGGAGTTGGTGACGTTGAAGGTTTGGTTGACCTGGACGCCGATGACGTGCGGCGCGTACTGGCAGCCCTTCTGGTCGAGCGTGACGGCCTGGGCGGGCGGGCTGAACTGGTAGCCCGAGAAGTTTTTGTCGCCGACCTTGCCGTCCTTGATGTAGACGAAGACGTTCGCCAGCTTGTCGCCGTTGATGACGATGTCCTCGGCGTGCGGGTCGGGGTTGGACGAGGCGCAGACCGGGTCGGCGTCCATGCTGATGCCCTTCTTCGCGGGCGCGCCGCCCGCGAAGCTGATCGTCCCGGCGATGGAGCCCTCCTGCCCTGAAGGCTTGTAGGGGGTCAGGGTCGCGACCTCCGCCGAGTCGTCGCCGCCGCCGTCGGCCGCGTCCTCCTCGTCGTCGGCGCTGCGCGAGCAGGCGGCCGCCGCGGCGAGCAGGCAGAGGGCCGCGAAAAGCACGGCCAGGAACCGCGCGCGGTTGGATTGCATGGGATGAAACCTCCTCAAAGGGGACTCTTTCGTGTGCGAATGAAACTTGAACTTGTGCAAATGAAACTTGGGCTCATGATACCGCGAAACTTTCACGGCGAGAAATCACGGGCGCGCGCCCGGATGCTCGCCGCCTGACGCCAGCGGTCGCGCGCCACCCTCCTCTGCCGCGCGCGGCCGGAGACCTGTGACCGCCGGCCGCGCCTGCCGTCGGCGCGGGATGCGCTCTGCCTCTTCGGCGGGGCGGGCGCGCGCGGCGGCGCGACGCCCGGGGTGTGCGAGGCGACGGGCCCCTCCTGCGTCCCGCTCGGGGCGGGGGCCTGCGCGGGCTGCGCCGAGCGAGCGCGGGCCTGCTCCTCGGGCGTCAGCGAGAGCATGTAACGGACGAGCAGGCGCGCGTGGTCGCCCTTATAGTCGGCGGCCGACGGCGGCAGCGGGCCGTTGAAGACCCAGCGCTCGCCGTCGCGCTTGAACAGCTCCGACGGCATCGCCGTCCCCGGCATGATGCGCTGCGGGTCGAGGAGCCAGCGGAAAGTCCAGTCCTCCTTCAGGCGCTCGCCCGCCTGTAGGAAGTTGGGCGCGGTCGCCGTCTGGTCGTGGCCGGCGTCGCCCGTCATGTGGCACTTCAGGCAGGGCGCGGCCTGCGAGGTGAAGAGGGCGCGCGCCAGGTCGCGCTCGCCCGGCGTGAGCGGCTCAAGCTGCTGCTTGATGTACGGCTCCTGCTGCGCCGAGACGGCGAGGAAGAAGCGGACGAGCGTGCGCAGCTCGTTCGGCGAGAAGTTGAAGGTCGGCATCCGCGCGCGCAGGTAGGTGCGGACGCCGTTGCGGTTCTCGCCCGGCTGTGGCTTGAGCCGGCCCATCACGTCGACGCCCGGTTGCGGCGGCGGCTGTCCGGCCGCGCCGGGCCGGGCCGCACCCGGCTGTGGTTGCGCCGCGTCGGGCTGGCCTTGAATTGGCCCGCCCCCTCCGCCGCCCGGGCCGGACTGCCGGTTCGACTCCGTCCCGCGCCCGACGTTCCCCTCGGGCGGGCGTTGGGCGGGCTTGCCGCCGTGCGCGCCGAGGTCGATGCCCTCGGAGTAGCCGCTCAGGGAAGGGTCGGCGAGGAAGCGCAGCAGCCAGTCGGGGTCGACGCGCGCGCCCTCGGTCATCAGCCCGGGCGGGAGCTGGTCCGGGCCGAGCTGCATCTCGCCGAGCGTGCCGCCGGGCTGGTACTGCGGCAGCCCCCAGAGCACGGACCTCTGCCCGACCTGCACGGCGTGACAGCCCATGCAGTTGTACTTCTTGATGACCCACCAGCCGTCCTGAATCGCCTTCTGCTGGTCGGTCGGGTTGTAGAAGAGCGAGTCGGGGACGTTCGCGCCCTCGCGCCCCACGCTCCCGAGCAGGAGCGTCGTCAGCGCCGTCTTCCACTCCTCTTTGAGGAAGGGTTTCGGCATGCGCAGGTGTTCGCGCGGGTCCTTCTCCTTGCCGAGGTCGTAGACGCCCGGGTCTTCGATCTTGTGCTCGAAGAAGCCGCGGTGGTTGTACCAGGGCTTGCCCTTCTTGTCCGCGCGCGAGGCCCCGCCCTCGCTGCCGCCGCCGCTCGCGCCCCCACCGCCGCTCGCGCCGCCGCCGGCGCTCATGCCGCCGCCGCTCGGGCTGCCTCCCCCCGTGCCGCCGCCGGAGGAGTGGCCGCCCGCGCCGGCCGCGTGCGGCTCCTCGCCGTGCTCGGCGAGGTGCGTCATGCGCGCGAAGTCGAGCCGTTCGAGCGGCGTCGCGCCCTCGGCGGTCAGCTCCTTGCCGATGCGCTGCTCGTCCTCGAAGCCGCGTATCTCGTGGCAGCCGGCGCAGCCGTACTGCTTGATGAGAGTCTTACCCTTGTCGGCGAGGCGCGGGTCGTCCATGTAGGACGCGTCCGGGTACTGCGCGGGGGGCGCGAGCGAGACGAGGTAGGTGGCGATGTCGCGCGCGTCCTGGTCGGAGAGGCGGAAGTTCGGCATCACCGTCATGTTCTGCACCTGCAGCTCGGCCCCGTCGTTGGGGCAGCGCGAGTGCCTGACGGTGTCGAAGACGAACTCCTTGCCGTGCCTGCGGTAGTCCTCGGGCGTCAGGTCGCGCCGCTCCTTCGGGCAGTAGGGGGCCCAGCGCTCGCGCGGGTTGTGGACCCAGCGGACGACGTACTCGTAGTTGGACTTCTGCCCGACCCTGGTCAGGTTGGCCGCGAACTCGCCGCCGACCTTCTGGTCGCCCTCGCCGACGGCGTGGCAGGCCATGCAGCCGCGCGTGCGGAACAGCTCCTCGCCGTGGCGCGCGTCGCCGGGCTGCTGCGGCTGGACTCGCCCCTCGTAGGCCGACTGCCAGATGTAGGCGGCGATGGACTTGCGCTCCTCGTCCTGCATCGAGACGGGGACGATGCCGCCCTTATCCTTGTCGCCCGAGAGGTACCAGTAGGTCGGCATCTTCGTGCCGGGGCGGAACGCCTGCGGGTCTTTGAGCCACTCGGGTATCCACTCCTTGCGGAGCTTGAGGCGCGCGTCCTTCAGGTTCGGCCCGACCTTCTTCTGGTCCTGCATCAGGTAGCGCGACTGCGTGTTGAGCTGGTCGATCTTCGCTTCGAGCTGGCTGTTGCCGACGACGAGGCTCTCGGCGCGCGCGAGGAGCTGCTGCGCCCGCTCGTCCGAGACGCCGGGCGCGGAGCTTTCGGCGCGCGCCACCTTCGCGTCGCGCTCGTTGGCGGTGACCTCGTCTTCGAGCTGCTTGACGAGCTGGCGCGTGTTCGAGAGCGCGTCCAGCTCGCGGTCGAAGCCCTCGTAGCGGTGGCAGCCGACGCAGCCGCGCTCGTAGTAGAGGTCTTTGCCGAGGTTGAGCGTCGTCGCGCCCTGCAGGACGCGGTCGTTCGAGTGGCACTGGTTGCAGCCCGCCTCGGTGTTCTCCTTGGCGAAGAGCGGGTGGAGCCAGTACTTGTGCCGGCCGTGCCCCTTCTCCTCGGAGGTGGTCGCGCGCCCGTTGCCCCAGTGGCAGCTCGCGCAGCCGAACTTCTCCGGGTCGAGCATCTTGAGCAGGTCGGCCGAGGGGTGGCTGACGAAGGCGCGCGCGAGGCGGTCGGGGCGGCTGCGGCGGCCGCGCCCGGCCGGCATCATGTCCGAGGCGCGGATGGGGATGGGCGAGCGGATGCCGAGGTGGCACGACTCGCAGCGGTCGACCATCTCGTCGCCGTTGACGTTGAGCTGCTTCATCCCGAAGTCGAAGTCCTGGAGCGAGGCGCGCGTGAGCCTGACCTGCTGCTCGGTGGCCTCGGTGACGTTGTTCTTCAGGTACTCGTCGCGCTGCCGCTCCAGGTCGCTCGCCGGCTTCAAAAGCTCGCCCTTCTCGGCGAGCAGCCGCCCCTTCTCGTCCTTGAGCGAGACGTACTGCGTCTCCAGCTCGTTGAAGTCCATCTCGCGCCGCTCGGTGCGCTTGCCGCTCGCGTCCACGGGGAGGTTGACGACCGACTTCTCCGACTTCAGCTTCTCCAGGTCGCGGCGCATGCCCTCGCGGTCGCCCTCGTCCGCCTGCTCGACGTTGTAGCTGGCGACGGTGATGTGCCCGCGCCTGTCCTGGAACTGGTCGGAGATGGAGTTGAGCCGCGCGTCGATGAGCGCGACCTGCCTGTCTATCTCGGACTGCTTGGGCCGGGCCAGCTCGCGCGCGGCGCGCGCCTCGGCGTCGAGCCGCTGGAACTCGGGGCTCTTCCTGACCTCCTCCTCCGACTTGAAGCCGCGCTTCTCAAGGCGCGCGAGGTAGCGGTCGAAGCGCTTGACGAAGGACTGCTGGTAGCCCTTCCACGGGCGCATGCCGTAGACCTCGTCGTAGAGCGACCAGACGAGCACGCCCGTCAGCAGCAGCGCCGAGATGAGCATGACGGCGCTCGTCGAGCGGCTCGCGATGGGGTCGGCCTCCGGCGCGTCCGGCCGTTCGCGCCTCGCCAGCTTGTCGGTGTCAGGAGTCTCGGCCACGGGTTGAATCCTCCGGGGAGAGATGTCGGCTTCAGACGTTGAACCAGGGGGTGACCCAGATGTACTTGATGGTGAAGGCCAGCCGCAGGATGAGCTTCACCGGGAAGAGCCAGAGCACCGAGATGGCGAAGAACTGGAAGGTCAGGTACTGGAGGATGGTCGTGCGCGCGAGAATCTTCTGCTCCAGCTCGCCGGGGCGCGTCGCCCAGCCGCGCAGCCTGCCGAAGTCCTTCAGGTCGGCCCACTCCAGACGCCTCCGCAGCATCAGCCAGTGGAAGAAGAGCCCGCCGACGACGAAGATGGCCCCGACGACGAGCGCGCCGAAAATCTCCTTCCACGGCGAGAAGTTCAGAAAGCCCATCCCCCACCCGGCGACAATCTCGTGGAGGTCGCGGTTGCGGTCGAAGACCACCGCGTTGTGATCCCACGTCTGCCCCGGCCAGAACCATATCCAGCCCGGCCCCCGGATGAACGTCCCGATGATGATGAGGATGATCCACATGAAGAAGCCCCAGAGGAACATCGAGACGGCGAAGCGGCGCTGCCGCCATGAGTAGTAGCCGTTCCCCAGTGGGTTCGAGTCGACGTACGGGAAGGCCATCAGCCCGACGACGAGCAGGCCCGGCATGACCACGCCCGCGATCCAGGGGTCGAAGTAGACGAGCATCTCCTGGAGGCCGAGGAAGTACCACGGGGCCTTCGACGGGTTCATCGTCAGGTTCGGGTTGGCCGGCTCTTCGAGCGGCGCGTCGAGGAGGATCGACCAGGCGAAGAGGATGACGGTGACGATGATGGCGGCGAGGAACTCGACGCGGACGAGGTAGGGCCAGACGTGCAGCTCGCGCGCCCAGCCCGGACGCCACGGGTGCGTCTTGCGGTGGTGCGTCTTGGCGAGCGCCGGGTCGGCTTCGAGTTCCTCGGCGAGCCGGTCGTTGTCGCGCGACTGCTTGAGCCCCAGCCAGGTGAAGAAGATGACGAGCGGGATCATCCCGACGATGGGGACGTTGTCCGGGGCGGAGCTGATCTTCCAGAGCTGCCCCCAGTCCTCGACCATCAGCGCGAGCGCGCCGACCACCACGGCCGCGCCGACCAGCCAGAGCAGCCACCTGTTGCTGCGGGGCCGCGGGATTGCCATTGCCATGTCAGTCTCTCCGATTTTCGGTTTTTGATTTTAGATTTGCGATTGAAAGGCCGGGCCGACGGCCGCGTCTGACAATCAAAAATCTAAAATCAAAAACCGAAACTTCACTTCTTCGCGGCCTTCATCTCGGATTCGAGCATGACGGGCGCGGGGCCCGAGATGCCGCCGTCCTTGCGTATGCGCCAGAAGTGGACGGCCATGAAGAGCGAGGCGACGACCGGGATGCCGATGCAGTGCCAGATGTAGGAGCGCAGCAGGGCGTTGGCGTCGACGATGGAGCCGCCGAGCAGCCCGAAGCGGACGTCGTTGAAGGGCGTCATCCCGAGCTGCGGCCCGAACGGGCCCTCGCTGCCGAGCCCCGGCGTGGCGCGCGCCATGTTCGTCCCCACCGTCACCGCCCAGAAGCCGAGCTGGTCGTCCGGCAGGAGGTAGCCCGTGAACGAGAGCAGCAGCGTCAACACCAGAAGCACCACCCCGACGCACCAGTTGAACTCGCGCGGCCGCTTGTAGGAGCCCGTCAGCACCACGCGCAGCATGTGCAGCCACGTCGTGATAATCATCAGGTGCGCCGCCCAGCGGTGCATGTTCCTGAGGAGCTTCCCGAACGGGACGTCGTGTTCGAGGTAGAGGATGTCGCGGAACGCCTGCACCTTCGTCGGGTGGTAGTAGAACATCAGGAGGATGCCGGTGAAGGTCAGCACCAGGAAGAGGTAGAAGGTGATGCCGCCCATGCCCCACGTGAACGAGTAGCGCGTGGCGTCGCGGTTGACCTTCGCCGGGTGGAGGTGGAGGAAGACGTTGGAGAGGATGGCCAGGGAGCGGTTGCGCGGGTCGCCGCGGTCGTGCGAGACGCGGAAGATGGACTTCCAGAGCTGCGTCTGCTGCGGGTCCTTGTAGGTCTTGGCCTCCGCCTCCGCGCGCTCCTTGAGCGCGACCCCCTGCGCGCGCGCCTTGGAGAGCAGCCCCGAGCCGGGCTTCTCCAGGCCCTTCGGCTCGCTTCCGTTCCCAACGGGACGTTCGGGACGTTCAGGCTCCATGACCTCGTCTCCTGCTCGTATGTTCCGGGACGCCGCGAGGGCGGCGTGCCTTTACGGCGACCGTTTCACGTCTTCAGACTCCCCCTTGAACTGGTCACTGACTTGTCGCCCCGCCCGTCAGGCGATGGGAAGGTACGACCCCGCCTCGTCGAACTGGTCGACCTTGCCCTTCTCGCGGACGAAGAGCTGGTTGGTGTCTACGACGACCTGGCCGCTCGCGTCGATGGAGACCTTGGCGCGATCCATCGGGCGCGGCGCGGGGCCCTCGAAGTTGATGCCCTCGCTGTCGTAGCCGCTGCCGTGGCAGGGGCACTTGAACTTGTTCTCGCTCGCCTTCCAGTCGGGCGTGCAGCCGAGGTGCGTGCAGACGGCGCGGATGACGAAGAGCCGCTCCGTGTTCTTCACCACCCAGACGCGGTACTGCTGCTGCCACTTGGTGTCGACCCCGAGCGCGTAGTCGCCGGGGAAGCCGATGCGGAAGATGCTCGACGGCTCGAAGGTGGCGCGGGGCAGGAAGAAGCGCAGGATGCTGAGGCCCATGACGCCGGTGAAGGAGGCGACGACGCCCCAGACGATGCGCCGGCGGAACTTGTTGACGGGCGGGTCGGGCGCGGTCTGCACCAGCGGCCCCGCGGGCGGGCGGGCGGCGACGGCCTTCGCCACGCCGGCGTTGACGGCGGGCGTCGGCGTCGAGGTGGTCTTCGACGCGCCGGAGGCGGGCGCGACGCGCGCGGCCGTCGGGGTGGCGGCGGGGTGCGACTTCCCTGGCGCGTCGCCCGCGGGCGCGCCCTCCGCGACCGTCCCCGAAGAGGCGCGGCGCGCGGGCGGCGTGACGACGGTCTTCGGCGCGGCGGTCTGCGGCGGCGTCTTCCCGGCCGGAGAGTCGTCGCCCCGCGCGGCGGCGAGCAGCTCCGCGACCGAGGGGCGCGGGCCCCCGCCCTGTTCGTCTGCCTGCTTGTCCCCTTGTTCGTCGCTGCGGGCGCCGGATGCGCCCTCGGCGGGCGGAGTAGGATTGTCCTTCTGATCCACGCCGCGACCTCCCTTCACTAGACAGCTTTGACTACAGAGCTTGTCAACAAGCCGGGGCTTCGGGTGCGGGCCATGCGCGAGACGGTAGAGTACGCCGCAGAGGAGCCTCGGGCTCGACTTTTCTCGCGTGGATTCAATTGCTA
>DASVSK010000092.1:0-3161 GCA_036388135.1 Pyrinomonadaceae bacterium
CTGCAAAGGCCCCGTCAACTCGTCGTACAAGTCTCGGAGCAGGGCCGGCCACCCGTCGCCCGCCAGGGGCGTCAGGTCGATGCTCTGGCAGCGCAGGTTCGGGAACTCCTGCGGGATGACTTTCAGCGGCCCGAGCAGAAGCGACTTCTCCGGCCGCAGCGCGCGCTCGCCGCACACCTTCTGCATCTCGTCGGAGAGGATGCCGATGCGGACGGCGGCGTCGGGGCTGACCAGCTCAAGCGCCTGCGCCGTGAAGAGCAGGCTGTCGAAGGCGCGACACCGCGCGTCCTCCCAGGGCTCGGCGCGCGCCCCTTCGCCGACGTCCCCCGTGACGTTCCAGGCGTGGACGACGACCTGCGGGAAGCGCCCGCGCGCCTGCAACTCCCGGAACAGCCCCTCGTAGTCCTCGCGACGGCGTGGGTTCAGCACGTAGTCGTCCTCGGACGGCTGGGCCAGCCCTTCGCCCGCGCGGGCGGTGACGAGTTCGACGCCGCGCGAGCGCAGGTGCTCCGCGAGCTTCGCGGAGAACGGCCCGTCGTTCCCGAACAGGAGCCACGCGGACGCCGCCCCGTCGCCTTCGCCCGGGAAGGGCAACACCGAACGCCGCCACGCCGGCACGTAAAGCCACCCGGCCGGGTCCGACTTGTCGAGACCCGCGGCCTTCGCCTCGGCCTTGATCCAGTGGCGCTGCCCCTCGAACGGGTAGCCGGGGAGCGGGACACGCCGCCGCCGCGCGGGCGCGTGGGAGCTTTGCCAATCGACCTCGACCCCCGCCATCCACAGGCGTCCGAGCGCGCCCAGCAGCGACGCCATCTCCGGCTGTTTGTCGCGCGGATGCGGCAGCGACGGGACGGCCGACACATGCTCGCCCGCCCGGCGTGCCAGCGTGCTCAGCGCGCGCCCCGGCCCGACCTCAAGCAGCACGCGTTCCGGCTCGCCGAGGAGCGTTTTGACCCCGTCGCCGAAGCGCACGGCCTCGCGCAGGTGGCGGCTCCAGTAGCGCGGGTCGGTCGCCTGAGACTCTTCGATCCAGCCGCCCGTGAGGTTCGAGACGAAGGGCAGCGTCGGCGGGCGAAGCTCGCAGCGGCCGACCGCCGCGGCGAACTCGTCCAGAATCGGCTCCATCATCGCCGAGTGGAAGGCGTGCGAGGTGTGGAGCCGCGTGTGCGCCACCCCCTGCTCCGACAGCGCGGCCTCAAGCGCCTCGACCGCCTCCCGCGTCCCCGACACCACGCACGCGGCCGGCCCGTTGACCGCCGCCAGCGAGAGTCTTTCCCCGAGCCGCGGCCGCAACTCCTCCTCGCCCGACTGCACCGCGAGCATCGCGCCGCCGGGCATCGACTGCATGAGGCGGCCGCGCGCGGCGACGAGCCGCAAGGCGTCCTCCAAACTGAAGACGCCAGCCAGGCACGCGGCGACGTACTCGCCGATGCTGTGGCCGAGCATGGCGGCCGGCTTCACGCCCCAGCTCATCCAGAGCCGTGCCAGCGCGTACTCCGTCACGAAGAGCGCGGGCTGCGCGAACGCCGTCTGCTCAAGCTCCCGCGCGGCCTCTTCGGCGCGCTCCTCCGGCGGGAAGTTGAGGCCGCGCAGGTCTGTGCCGAGGTGGGGCTTGAGCAGTTCCACGCAGGCGTCGAACTCCGAGGCGAAAGCCGGCTCGCTTTCGTAGAGCGCGCGCGCCATGTTGACGTGCTGCGTGCCCTGCCCGGGGAAGAGGAAGGCGACGGAGGGGGCCGCGCCCTCCTTGAAGCCGTTCAGCACGCGCCCCGGCTCCGAAGACTCCAGCGCCGAAATCGCGTCCTCCCTGTCCGCGCACACCACGACGCGGCGGTGTGCGAAGGCGCGGCGGCCCACCTGAGTCGTGTAGGCGACGTCGTCGAGATTAATCTCGGCGTCGCCCCTCAGCCTCTCGGCCATGCTCAGCGTCACCTTCTCAAGGGCGGCGCTCGTCCTGGCCGAGAGCGTCAGCAGACGCCACGGCCTCGCGGCGTCGGACGGCACGGCCGGCGGTGCCTCCTCAAGGATGACGTGCGCGTTGGTGCCGCCGATGCCGAAGGAGCTGACGCCCGCGCGCCGCGGCGTCGCGCCGGCCCGCCACTCGGCGAGGCTCGTGTTGACGTAAAAGGGGGTGTTGGCGAAGTCGATCTTCGGGTTCGGCTCGTCGAAGTTGATGCTGGGCGGGAGCAGGCGGCGGCGCAGGGCGCAGACGGTCTTAATCAGCCCGGCGACGCCGGCCGCCGTGTCGAGGTGGCCGATGTTCGTCTTGACGGAGCCGATGGCGCAGAACTGTCCCCCGGACGGGCGACCGCGGAAGGCTTCCTGTAGCGCCGCGACTTCAATCGGGTCTCCGAGCGGCGTGCCCGTGCCGTGCGTCTCGACGTAGGTGACCGTCTCGGGCTCGACGCCGGAGAGGGCGAGCGCCTCGGCGATGACTTCGGCCTGCCCGTCGACGCTCGGCGCGGTGTAGCCGAGCTTGAGCGAGCCGTCGTTGTTGAGGGCGCTGCCCTTGATGACCGCGTAGACGTTGTCGCCGTCGGCGAGCGCGCGGTCGAGCGGCTTGAGGACGACGACGCCGACGCCGTTGCCGAAGACCGTGCCGCGCGCGTCCTTGTCGAAGGCGCGGCAGTGTGCGTCGGGCGAGAGGATGCCGCCCTCCTCGTAAAAGTAGCCCTGCCTGAGCGGGGCGCGCACCGCCACCCCGCCGGCCAGCGCCATCTCGCACTCGCCGTTCAGGAGGCTCTGGCAGGCGAGGTGGACGGCGACGAGCGAAGTCGAGCAGGCGGACTGGACGTTGACGCTCGGCCCCCTCAGGTTCAGCTTGTAGGAGACGCGCGTCGTGACGAAGTCTTTATCGTTCCCGATGAACGCCTGATAGCGCAGCGCCGACGAGTCGGAGAGCGTCGGGGCGACCTCGTGGAGGTAAGTGTTCAGGCCCGCGCCGCCGAAGACGCCGACGCGCCCGCCGTAACGCTCCGAGTCGTAGCCGGCGTCTTCGAGCGCGTGCCACGCGCATTCGAGGAAGACGCGCTGCTGCGGGTCCATCAACTCCGCCTCGCGCGGGTGGTAGCCGAAGAAGGCCGCGTCGAACAGCTCCGCGCCGTCGAGGACGCCGCCCGCCTTCACGTAGTCCGGGTCGGCGAGGACGTCCGCCGCGACGCCCG
>DASVSK010000093.1:0-4826 GCA_036388135.1 Pyrinomonadaceae bacterium
GTCCGCGCACTTCACCTCCTGGAGGCAGACCACGTCCGGGCGCGCCTCCGCGAGCCAGCGCAGGACGAGGGGCAGGCGCGCCAACACCGAGTTCACGTTCCAGGTAGCGATAATCACCGTGGCGGTATCATAGCCATTTCCGCGCCGGATTTGTAGCGGGTCGGGCGCGGCGTGTTATAAATTCAACAATCGCGGTAACAACGTGAAGCGTTTCGGGAGGGCGACGAAGGGGATGACTGACGACTCCGAGGCCGCGCACCGCGTCCTGATCGTGGAGGACGACGAGGCGCGCTGCGCCTGGTTCCGAGAGCGGCTGGCGGGGAGCCTCCTCGACGTGACCTGCGACGTCGGCGTGGCCGTCCGCTGGCTGGCCGAGCGCGACTACCGCGCCGTGCTCCTCGACCACGACCTCACGGACGAGCACTACTTCTCGAACGAGCCCGACGACGAGCGCACCGGCTACGCCGTCGCGCGCTGGCTCGCCGAGAACCCGTCCGCGCAGCGCGACGCCGTCATCGTCGTCCACTCGCTCAACTACGCCGGCGCGCGCCGCATGGTCGAAGTCCTCCGCGACGCCGGGCGCGACGCCGAGCACGTACCCTTCCACCAACTCCAGTCCGGCCTGAAGATGTGAGCGGCCGCGCGTAAAAGAAAGAGCCCCGGCCGGGGCTCGATTCTTCCTCGTCATCTTCGAGAGCGGCGGGCGCGCCCTCCGCCCCGACGTCCGGGGGCTTCTCCCTGAGACTGCCGCAAGCGCGACGGCGGAGGCGCACCTCCCCGCCCGCCTCCGTCCCCGCTACGGCGTCGGCCTCGGAGTCGGAGTCGGCGTCGGAGTCGGGGTCGGGGTCGGCGGCACGAAGAGCGCGTTGAGGACGCCGGCCATGCGGTAGCCGGCGAGCGCGATGCGCCTGCGCGAGAGCCGCTGCGCCTCGTCCGTGTAAGCCTTCGACGGCGCGGAGCCTTCCGTGATGTTCCTGTAGACGACCTGCCGCGCGAGCGTGTTGCTCTCGACGACCCAGGTGTGCGGGTCGAGGTCGCTCCACTCCGGCATCGACTCGGCCGGGAACTCCTTCATCAAGCCCTGTGCGATTGAGAGAATGTTCGCCTTCCCCGCCGGGTCGAGCGGACGCCTGGGGCTGACGAAGCCGAACGCGCCGCCCGCCGCGTCCCAGAACGCGTGGAGGTTCGAGATGCGCGCCTCGGGCGGCATCTGGATGCGGAAGCCGTTGCCGCCCGCGTCGCCGTTGGGGTTGGCCGCGCTGTAGCGCGTCGCGGTGTGGAGCGGCTGGTGGACGTCGCCGACCATGTGGTAGAGGAAGCCGAGCGTCTCGGCGTCCCTCCTGGTCGAGCCCGTGCTCTTCCGCAGAGTGTTGATGGCCCAGTTGAGGCGCGAGAGCACGTTCTCGGGCTCGGCCCCGACGTTCGAGCGCTCGGGCGTGCCGTCGAAGATGGGGCGGAAGTCGATGTAGTGCCAGGGCGCGTACTCGTCGTTGATGGAGTCGCCGCGGAAGTCGTCCATCCAGACGGCTATCTCCACGGGGTCGTACGTCTTCTCGCACGTCTCGGGCGTGTAGTAGCCCGCGCACAGGAAGATGAGCGGCCGGCGGCCCTGCGGCGTGACGAGCAGCGCGTCGACCCTCACCTTCGCCGCCGGGGTCAGGCGCAGGTAGGCGACCTGCGCCATGGTCATGTGCCCCGTGTCGTGCCACGCGAGCGCGACCGCGGGCGCGGCCGCCAGCAGCGCACAGGCGACGAAGACTCTGACGACGAAGACTCTACTGACGAAGCGCATGGTTCTTCTCCTCGGAGGCCGACCGGCGGACTTTCAAGCCGCCGGAGACGGTCTTCTAAAATCCTACTTGTAGAGCAGGGCGCGCGCGCGCGCGCGTCGGAACTCGGCGAGCCGCGGCTGCCAGGAGCGCTCGATGGCGTCGGGCTCGTCGGCGCGCCTCACGCGCTCCAGCGTGTCGGCGTTGACGAGCAGGCGCGCGTAGGAGTCTACCTTCCAGTCCTGCGGGTAGAGGCGGCGGAGCGCGACCGCCATCTCCAGCCCGGCGCGCACGGGGCGGAAGCGCGCGCGGTCGGTGACGACGAGGTTGACGCCGCCCAGCTCCTCGCCCTTGAAGACGGACGCGCGCGGCGTGAACCGCACGGGCACGAAGCGCACGCCGGCGAGCCCGCGGCCGTTAAGATAGGTCGCCAGCCGCCGCCCGTCTATCCAGGGCGCGCCGACCACCTCGAAGGGCGTGTCCGTCCCGCGCCCGACCGAGACGTTGGTCGTCTCCAACAGCCCGACGCCGGGGTAGAGCGCGGCCTCGGCGAGGCTCCGCATGTTCGGCGAGGGGTTGACCCACGTCTGCCCCGTCGCGTCGAGCCACATCCCGCGCCGCCAGTTCTCCATCTTCACCACGCGCAGATCGCAGCCCATCTGCCGCTGCTCGTTGAAGAGCCGCGCCAGCTCGCCCATCGTCATCCCGTGGCGGACGGGGAGCCGGTGGTAGGCGATGGACGAGAGCTTGTCGTCGTCGGCGACGGGGCCTTCGACCTCCGCGCCGCCGATGGGGTTCGGGCGGTCGAGGACGAAGACGGGGATGCGCGCCTTCGACGCCTCCTCCATCGCGTACCCGAGCGTCGCCATGTAGGTGTAGAAGCGCGCGCCGACGTCCTGCACGTCGAAGACGAGCGCGTCGAGGTTCTTCAACTGCTCGGGCTTCGGCCGCCGCGTCTCGCCGTAGAGCGAATAGACGGGGAGCCCCGTCTTCTCGTCCACCGAGTCCGAGACCTTTTCGTCGAGCTGGCCGCGGATGCCGTGCTCGGGCGAGAAGAGCGCGGCGAGCTTGACGCCCGCCGCCCCGCGCAGCACGTCTATCGTCTGCCGCCCCGAGAGGTCGCGCCCCGTGTGGTTCGTGATGAGCCCGACGCGCAGGTTCTGTAGCTCTTTGAAGCCGCCGCGCGCCAGCACGTCGACGCCGTTGAGGACTTCGGCCTGCTCGGGCGCGAGCGCGCCGCCCTCCTCCGCCCTGCGCGCCTCGCCGACGGCGGCGGTGAACCTCGCCAGCCCGGCGAGCATGTGCTCGACGTACTGCGTCTGCTCGACGCGCGCGCGCGCGACCGTCGCGGCGTCCGTCACCGAGCCCGCGACGACGTTGGCGACGCGTGCGCGCAGGGGCCCGACGTCGCCCTTGCCTTCGGGGTGGACGCGGTTCGAGAGGAAGACGACGAAGGTCTCGCTCGCCGGGTCGATCCAGACCGAGGTGCCGGTGAAGCCCGTGTGGCCGAAGGAGCCCGCCGGGAAGAGGTCGCCGCGGTTGGTCGAGAAGGTGGTGTTGACGTCCCAGCCGAGGCCGCGCGCGCCGCCATCGTCGGTCACCTGACGAGGCCGCGTCATCTCGGCGACGCCGAGCGGCGAGAGGATGCGGACGCCGCCGTACTCGCCGCCGTTCATAATCATCTGGCAGAAGACGGCGAGGTCGTCGGCGGTCGAGAAGAGGCCGGCGTGGCCGGCGACGCCGCCCATGCGGTTGGCGGTCGGGTCGTGAACCTGGCCGCGCATCATCACCTCGCCCGCGCCCCCGGTTTCGCCCGTGCCGCCGAGGTAGCTGTTCATCGCGCGCCGCGTCTCGGTCGGCGCGACGCGGGCCAGGTAAGCGGCGTCGGCCGCGGCGTCGGCGTCGCGCCCCGAGCCGGCCGTCCCGCCCCCGATGCGGCGGAAGGCGGTGTCCTTCATCCCGAGCGGCCGGAAGATGTTCTTATGCGCGAAGACGTCGAGCGGCTCGCCCGCGACGCGGCCGACCACCTCGCCGAGCGCGATCATCCCGATGTCGCTGTAGACGAAGCGCGCGCCCGGCGCAGAGCGCAGCGGCTCCGCGTAGAGCCGCTTCAGCATCTCTTCGTGGCCCACCCAGCGCTCGCCCAGGTCGAAGTCGGGCGCGTAGCCCGAGCGGTGCGTGAGCAGGTGCTCGACGGTCATCCGCTCGCGCCCCTCGCCTTTCAGCTCGGGGATGTGGCGCGAGACGGGGTCAGCGAGGCGCAGCCTCCCGCGCTCGACGAGAATCATCGCGCTCGTCGCCGTCGCCACGACCTTCGTCAGGCTCGCCACGTCGAAGACGGTGTCCGCCGTCATCGCCTCGCGCGCGGGGACGAGGGCGCGCGCGCCGTACGCCTTGCGCCAGACGACGCCGCCGCGGCGCGCGGCGAGGACGACCGCGCCCGGCAGCTCCTTCCTCCCGACCGCCTCCTCGACGGCGGCGTCGATGAAGGCGAGCCGTTCGGCCGCCATCGAGACCCTGGCGGGCGGCACCGAGGGCAGCGCCGCGGCGAAGGCGTTCGAGACGAGGGCCAGCGTCAGCAGCGCCGCCGCCGTCACACGGAAGCCCTTCGCGTCTTTAGGGAATAGTTTTTTCATCGGCTGGTCGCGGCCCCGGCGGCGGCGGCGGGCGCGGCCTTCAACTGGATGCCCGTGCCGCGCGGGTAGAGGCCGGGGAGCGTGATGGGCAGGCGGCCGCTGAAGCCCGACTGCCCCAGCAGGGCGCGCGCGGCGGCGCGTTGCAGGCTCGGCATGTCGCCGTAGGCCACGACGTAGGTGCGCAAGGAAGGAAAGCTTTGCAGCAGGTACGGGTTCCCGAAGCTGACGCCGACGACCGGCACCTTCTTCTCAAGGAGCGCCGAGAGGACGCGCGCGCCCTGCTCGGGGAGCCCCACGCTGTTGGTCGCGCCCGAACGCACGCGCCCGTACATCGAGGCGACGACGACGTCCGCCTTCTGCGCGCGCTCCAGGGCGTCGCGCACCTCCGCCTCCGACGAGCGCGCGTCGAGCACGACCGTCT
>DASVSK010000094.1:0-4931 GCA_036388135.1 Pyrinomonadaceae bacterium
CGGCCGGCGGAGCTGGAGGGCGTCGAGCGGATGCTCGGGCTCTTCATCAACACGCTGCCGGTGAGGGTCGCCGCCGGGGTGGGTGAGCCGGTGGGCGAGTGGCTGCGCGGGTTGCAGGCGCGCAACGTCGAGGCGATGCAGTACGAGTTCACGCCGCTGACCGAGGTGCAGCGTTGGAGCGAGCTGAAGAGGGGGCAGGCGCTCTTCGATTCGCTGTTCGTCTTCGAGAACTACCCGATGGAGACCGGGCTCGCCGGGCGGGAACACCTTGAGGGCCTGCGCGTCGGCGCGGTGAAGGTTCGTGAGCAGACCAACTACCCTCTGGCGCTGGTGGCCTACCCGGGCGAGCGCCTGACGCTCAAGTTCGAGTACGACACGGCGCGCTACACCGTCGAGGAGGCCGGGCTGCTGCTGAGGCAACTCGGGGTGCTGCTCGAAGCGATGGCCGAAGACCCGTCGCGCAAGGTCTGTGAGCTGCCGCTGCCGACGCCGGACGAGCCGCAGCCCCTGACCGACGACGAGCGCCGCCGCTTACTCGCGCTGGCCGGAGAGGGGATGGAGTACCCGCAGCACCTCTGCCTGCATGAACTCTTCGAGCGCCAGGTCCGCCTGACGCCCGACGCGCCCGCCCTCACCTCCGACGGCGAGACGCTGAGCTACGCCGAACTCAACGCCCGCGCTAATCAGTTGGCGCACTACCTGCGGCGCTTAGGCGTCACGGCCGAGTCGCGCGTGGCGCTGCTGCTTGAGCGTTCCGCCGAGATGGTCGTCGCGCTGCTCGGCGTCCTGAAGGCCGGGGGCTGCTACGTCCCGCTCGACCCGCAGTACCCCTCGGGGCGGCTCGCCTTCATGCTCGAAGACTCCGGCGCGGAGGTGATACTCACCGACTCGTCCCTCGCCGCCAGGCTCCCGGCCGACGCAGCGACCCGCGACGCCGCCCGCCTCGTCCGCCTCGACGCGGAGCGCGACCGGCTCGCGGCCGAGCCCGCGGCAGACCCCGGCGTGAACCTCGACCCCGACGGCGCGGCCTACGTCATCTACACCTCGGGCTCGACGGGTCGGCCTAAGGGCGTCGTCGTCACGCACGCCAACGTCGGCCGCCTCTTCGACTCGACGCGCCAGCTCTTCTCCTTCTCACCCTCGGACGTCTGGACGCTGTTCCACTCCTACGCCTTCGACTTCTCGGTCTGGGAGCTGTGGGGGGCTCTGCTCCACGGCGGCCGCCTGGTGGTGGTGCCCTACTGGGTCTCGCGCTCGCCCGAAGCCTTCCGCCGGCTGCTGGCCGATGAGCGTGTGACGGTGTTGAGCCAGACGCCCTCGGCCTTCCGCCAGCTCATCGCAGAGGACGCGCGCGCGGGCGACGACGCGCAGGGGCTCGCGCTGCGGGCGGTGGTCTTCGGCGGTGAGGCGCTGGAGCCTTCCGGCCTGCGCGGCTGGGTCGAGCGACATGGCGACACGCGGCCGGAGCTGATCAACATGTACGGGATCACGGAGACGACCGTGCACGTCACCTACCGGCGGGTGACGAGGGAGGAGGTGGAAGTCGGCGGGGCGAGCGCGGTGGGGCGGGCGGTGGGGGACCTGCGGCTCTACGCGCTGGGTGCGGGGATGGAGCCTGCGCCCGAGGGGGTGGCGGGCGAGCTCTACGTCGGGGGCGCGGGGCTGGCGCGGGGGTACCTGAACCGTCCCGGGCTGACGGCGGAGCGTTTTATCCCCGACCCGTACTCCGAAGCGCCGGGTGCGCGTCTGTACCGGACGGGGGACGTTGGGCGGTGGGTGAGGCGCGGGGGCGGGTACGAGGTGGAGTACCTGGGGCGGTGCGACCAGCAGGTGAAGGTGAGGGGCTTCCGCATCGAGCTGGGAGAGATAGAAGCGGCGCTGTGCGGGCACGAGCACGTGCGCGAGGCGGCGGTGTTGGCGCGCGAGGGGGCGGACGGGCACAGGCATCTGGTCGCCTACGTGGTGGCCGAAGGGTCGGACGCGCCGGGCGCGGCGGAGCTGCGGCAGTTCGTGTCGGGGCGGGTGCCGGAGCACATGGTGCCTTCGTTCTTCGTCGGGTTGGAGCGGTTGCCGCTGACGCCCAACGGGAAGCTCGACCGGCGCGCCCTGCCGGAGCCGGAAGCCTCGGGCGTCGCGGGCGTATACGCCGCGCCGCGCAGCGCCGCCGAGGAGGCTCTGTGCGAAATCTGGCGCGGCGTCCTCGGCGTCGAGCGCGTCGGCATCGACGACAACTTCTTCGAGCTGGGCGGCGACTCCATACGCAGCATTCAGCTCAAGGCCAGGGCGCAGCAACTCGGGTTGGACTTCGACGTCCAGCAGCTCTTCCGACACCAGACCGTGCGCGAGCTGGCGCGCGCCGTCGCCGCGGCCGGGGCGGACGCAGGCGCGGCCGTGCGCGACGCCGCGCGCGACGAGACGACGGAGCCGTTCGGCCTCGTCGCCGTCGAAGACCGCGACGGGCTGCCCACCGCGGTCGAGGACGCTTACCCTCTGACGCACCTCCAGGCCGGCATGGCCTTCCACAGCGAGTACAGCCCCGAGAGCGCCATCTATCACGACATCTTCAGCTTCCACCTGCGCGGGCCCTTCGACGCCGGGGCGCTGCGCGCCGCGCTCGCACGGCTGGCCGCGCGCCACCCGGCGCTGCGCACCTCTTTCGCCCTCAACGGCCTGAGCGAGCCCTTGCAGTTGGTACACCGCGAGGTCGAAATCCCGCTCGCCGTCGAAGACCTGCGCGGCCTCTCCGACGGGGAGCAGGAGGCGGCGCTCGACGCATGGATGGAGGAAGAGAAGCGGCGCGGCTTCGACTGGGCGCGGCCGCCGCTGCTGCGCTTCCACGTCCACCTGCGCGGCGCGGACGCCTTCCAGCTCACGCTGAGCTTCCACCACATCATCCTCGACGGGTGGAGCGTGGCCTCGATGAACACGGAGCTGTTCCGGCTCTACTTCGCCGAGCTGTCGGGCGCGCCCGGCGTCGAGACGCCCGCGCCCGCCAACGTCTTCCGCGACTTCGTGGCCGCCGAGCGCCGGACGCTCTCGACGCCGGGCGCGCGCGACTTCTGGGCGCGCCGCCTCTCCGACGCGACGCTGACGCCGCTCCCGCGCTGGGAGGCGTGCGCCGACCCGGCCGCGCCGCGCGAGATTCGACTGCTCGAAATCCCCGTCGCACAGGAAGTCTCCGACGGGCTGAAGCGCCTGGCGGGCGCGGCCTCGGCCCCCGTCAAGACGGTTCTGCTCGCGGCGCACCTGCGCGTGATGGCGCTGCTCGCGGGGCAGCGCGACGTGCTGACGGGCGTCGTCTCGAACGGCCGACCCGAGCGCGCCGACGGCGAGCGCGCTCTCGGCCTCTTCCTCAACACGCTCCCGTTCCGCCTCGCCCTCGGCGGCGGCACGTGGCTCGACCTCGTCCGCGAAACCTTCGAGGCCGAGCTGGAGCTGCTCCCGCACAGGCTCTACCCGATGGCCGAAGTCCAGAGGATGCGCGGCGGCGAGCGCCTGTTCGAGACGATGTTCAACTACACGCACTTCCACGTCTACCAGGGCCTCGCCGGCTTCAAAGACCTTCAGGTGTTGAAGGGGAAGTTTTACCAGGAGACGAGCCTCACGCTCTCCACGCACTGCAAGCTCGAACTCTCCACGGGGCGCGTCAACCTGTCGCTCGAATACGACGCGCGGCAACTGTGCGATGCGCAGATACAGGCCGTCGCCGGCTACTACGACGAGACGCTGCGCGCGATGGCGCTCGAGCCCGGAAGCTCCCATCTCGACCGCGCGCTGCTGCCCGCGCGCGAGCTGGCGCAGTTGGCGCGCTGGAACGACACGGCGCGCGAGACGCGGCCGGCCTGCCTCGGCGAGATGTTCGAGGCGCAGGCCGCGCGCACGCCCGACGCGGACGCCGTCGTCTTCGGGGGGCTGCGCCTGACCTACGCGGGGCTGAACGCGCGCGCCAACGGGCTGGCCCGCCACCTGCGACGCCTCGGCGTCGGGCCGGACGTGCGCGTCGGCATCTGCGTCGAGCGTTCGCTCGAGATGGCGGTCGCGTTGCTGGCGGTCTTGAAGGCGGGCGGCGCTTACGTCCCGCTCGACCCCGAGTACCCGGAAGAGCGCCTCCGCCTCATGCTCGAAGACGCGGGCGCGCCCGTCATCCTGACGCAGCGGAGTCTCGCCGGCCGCCTCCCGGCGCGTGCCTCGCATCTCGTCGCGCTCGACGCCGACTGGCCCGCGGTCGCGCGCGAGCGGGAGGAGAACTTCGAGTGCGGCGCGTCGCCTGAGAACCTCGCCTACGTCCTCTTCACCTCCGGCTCGACTGGTCGGCCGAAGGGCGTGGCGATGAGCCACGGCGCGCTCGCCAACCTCGTCGGGTGGCAGACGCGCCACGCGCGCGCGGTCGGCGTCGGCGCGCGCACGCTACAGTTCGCGTCGATCAACTTCGACGTCTCGTTCCAGGAGTTCTTCGCCACGTGGTGCGCGGGCGGCACGCTCGTCCTCGTCTCCGAGCAGGTGCGGCGCGACCCTTCGGAGCTGCTCGACTTCGTCGCCCGCGAGCGCGTCGAGCGACTGTTCCTCCCCTTCGTCGCGCTCCGGCAGTTGGCCGAGGCCGCCGAGGCCGCGCCGAGACTCCCGGGCGCGCTCCGCGAGGTCGTCACGGCGGGCGAGCAGTTGCAGTCGACGCCGTCGCTCGCGTCGCTGTTCCGGCGGCTCGGCGGCTGCACGCTGGAGAACCAGTACGGCCCGACCGAGAGTCACGTCGTCACGTCCCACACGCTCGACGCAGACCCCGCGCGCTGGGCCGCGCTCCCGCCCATCGGCACGCCCGTCGCGAACACGCAGATACACGTCCTCGACGCTTCTTTGCAGCCCGCGCCCGTGGCCGTCGCGGGCGAGCTCTACATCGGCGGCGCGAACCTTGCGCGCGGCTACCTGGGTCGGCC
>DASVSK010000095.1:0-5695 GCA_036388135.1 Pyrinomonadaceae bacterium
CGAGCCCGCGTGCGCGTCGAACCCCGCTGCGGCGGCCCCGTCGAGCTCGCCGTCGAGGTAGGCGGCCGTCAGACTCGTCCGCGGGCAAACGTCCCCTTCTCGCGCGCCTTCAGCCATAACCCCTTTACGCCCCCGTGATGCCGCGCGCCACCAGCAGGTCGCGCATCGCCTCGCGCGCGCGGAAGATTCTGTTCTTGACCGTGCCCAGGGGGAGGCCGGTCACCTCGGCGATCTCGTCGTAGCTGAGGTCGTGCGAGTGGCGGAGCACGATCAGCTCGCGGTAGGCGGCGGGGAGCTGGCCGACGACCTCCTCGATCTCCGCGCGCCGCTCGCCGCGCTCGGTCTCCTGCTCGGGCGTCGGCGACTTGCTCGCCAGCGGCTTCTCGAAGGTCGAGCCGCCCTCGCCCGTCAGCTCCATCACCTCGGTGCGCACGGAGCCCTGCCGCCGCAGGTGGTCGATGGCCGCGTTGTGCGCGATGCGGTAAATCCAGGTCGAGAACTTGAACTCGGGGCGGTAGCGGCCGAGCGAGTTGTAGACCTTGATGAAGACCTCCTGCGTGAGGTCGAGCGCCGCGTCGTAGTCGCCGACCATGCGGTAGACGTAGGCCACGATGGGGCGCTGGTAGCGGCGGACGAGCTCCTCGAAGCCGTCCTCGCGCCCGGAGAGGGCGCGGACGACCAGCTCGGTGTCGGCCGCGGCTGTGATTGTCGGGGACAGTGCGTGTGCGATCATGACGCCAAAGTTTTACGCGCCCGGCGCGGGTAAAGTTTCAGGGGCGGGCCGCGCCGGGCTACCGCTGTACTGGCGCGGCGGGCGCGGCGGGTGCGTCCGGCGCGAGGCCGAGCGCCTTCTCGACGCCGGCGCGCACCATGTCGGGCACGCGCGCGTTGTAGCCCCTCACGTGGAGGACGATCTGCCCGTCGGCCGCGACCACGAAGGTCTGCGGTATCGGGAAGGAGTTGGGGCGCGGCGGCGTGCGCGGCGGGCCCCAGGAGGTTATGACGCGCGCCGTCTCCCTGTCGAGCCAGCCGAGCCTGTACTTCATCCGCAGCTCGCGCGCGAACCCGCGCACCTTCTCGCCGTCCGCCTCGGGGTTCTCCACGGTCAGCCCCACGAACTCGACGCCGCGCGCCGAGTAGTCCTCGTAGACCTTGTTGAGCCCCGGAATCTCCATGCGGCACGGCGCGCACCACGTCGCCCAGAGGTTGAGGACGTAGACGCGCCCGCCGAAGTCCGAGAGTCGGAAAGGCCGCCCGCCGAGGTCGCTCAGCTCGCGCCCTGTGATTTCGTCGGGCATGAACCTGGGCGCGCCGACCGTGACGGCGGCGGGCGCGGGCTTCTGCGTGACGGCCGGCGGCGGCGTCTCTGTGATGGCCGGCGGCGTCGGCGGCGTCTGCGGCGGCGGCGTCTGCGCGCGCGCCGCGTCTGCCGCGAAGAGCAGGGTCAGCGTTAAGAAAACTCTCTTCATACTCAATCAGAAACTCAAGCCCGACGGCGGGGAGGGCGTCTGTGAAAGTCGAAGGGCGAAAGGGGCAGGGATTTTAAACTTTCGCCCTTCGCCTTTCGCCCTTCGACTTTAATTCAGGCCCAGGCGAGCGCGGCCAGGCCGGCGGGCGCGGCTATCTGCCGAAAGTCTATCTCGCTCGAAGGGAAGGCGAGGCGCAGGTCGGCGGGCTGGACGGGGCGCGGCGGCACACTCAGCGTCTCTTCGACGATGGCGCTCGCCTCAGACTCCTCGATGCCCGTACCGGCGACGAGCATCCGGCCGATGCCCTCGCCGTAGACGGGCGTCGGCGGCGGAGCGCCCTCGACCTCCAGGGGCTGCGGCGACGTGCGGTCGCGGTAGAAGAGCAGGAAGCGGTAGAGCTCGTCGGCGCGGTCTTCCCGCTCGCAGACGATGCCGCGCACGTAGAGCGGCGCGCCCCCGCGCATGATGACGGCCGTGAACCCTTCGGCGTGCGAGCTGACGAGGAGCGAGTCGCCCCCCGACGCGGGGGCGGCGGCCGCGCCTCCGCCGTCGCGCATCAGCCACCAGGCCTCGCCCATGTGGCGCGGTAGGATGAGCCCCGTCTGCCAGCCCAGCGCCGCGAAGACCTCCTCGTACTCGGCGAGCACCGAGAGTCGCACGGCCGCGACGAGGTAGCGGGCGCGCCCCTGGGCGTCGGGCCTCAGCCGCTCGCGCGAGATGCGCAGCTCGTCGAGCGGCGCGCCGAGCGAGCGCTCGGTCTTCCAGCGCAGCATCTCCTCGGCCTCGCCGCGCGAGGCGGGGGCCGTCTCCATCGTCAAAATCGAGGTGCGCGTCGAGGCTTCGGGCAGCCCGACCGACCAGCGCCTGCGGCGCGCCAGCCCCGCGCTCGACAGCAGCTCTGAGAGCGCGCCCGCCAGCTCCCGCACGTCCGAGACGTTCTGCTCGTCGAAGCCGGGGCTCACGAGCCCCGCGGGCAGCGGGAGGAGCCCGGCGCTCCGCACGGCGAGCCCGCCGCCGCGCCGCTCCAACTGGGCGACGCTCGCCGCCTCGCCCGAGAGCGCCACGGCCGTCTGCGGCAGTTGCGGAGAGATGAGTCTTCGGAAAGGGTTCATGTTCAAGTAGGAAGTAGACGGTAGTCAGTAGACAGTAGTCAGTAGAAAAACCTTGTCAGTCGAATCGTCAGGGTGTCAGCGTCGACGGCCGCGGCGCGGGGCACTACTGACTACTGTCTACTGTCTACTGACTACTTCCCTTCACCATTCGTTGTAGCGCGTGCCGTCGGACGCCTGCTCGCCGGAGCTGCTGCGGACGTTGACGATGCCCTGGTCGCCGCCGGTCGAGCCGGGGTCTTCGCCCATCTCCGTCTGCCAGTCGGCCTGCTCGGTGATGGGGTCGATGGGTATGTCGTGGATGTAGCCGGCGCTCTTGAGGTCGTCGAGCGACTGCGGGAGCTTCCCCTTGTCGGCCGCGTACTGGTCGATCATCTTCCGCATCGTGTAGAGGTCTTCCTTGAGCGTCGCCTCTCTGGCCGCCTGCACCGTCTTGTTGTACTGCGACATCGCGATGAGGGCCAGGATGACCAGGATGGAGATGACGATCATCAGCTCCAGCAGCGTGAAGCCGCGCGCCGTGCGGAGGCGGAGGGGGAACGGGGAACGGGTCGGGGCGAAGAGGCCGGGACGCCGCCCCCTGCCCCTCTCCCACTGACCTCTTCCCCGAAGGAATTTACCACTCACTGTATTTCTCATTTCCGTTGAGCGCCGTCGTGTCGGACTTCGAGCGCACGTCGAAGACGCTGTTGGCATTCGAGGAGCAGCCCGAGTCCGCCGCGTCGTAATTCGAGAGCAGGCACCACTCGGCGCGCCCCGTCATCGGGTCGACGGGAATTTCGCGCAGGTAGGTCTTCTTCTTCGGGACGGGCGCGCGGTTGGTCTCCGTCATGTTGCCCTGCACGCTGCCGAGCTGCTGCGCCGCCGCGTTCTGCCGCGGGAGGACGTCCACGCCTTCGACGAGCGTTTCAAGGCTCGGCGGGTAGCGCTCGGGGTTGTCGACGCCGAAGATGGTGCAGTCGGCCATGACGACGCGCGTGCGCGGGTCGAGTGGAATCTGGGGGCCACCCGCGACTCCGCCGACTCCCCCCACGCCGCCGACGCCGCCGACTCCCCCCACACCTCCCCCGCCGGGGATGCCGCCGGGCCCGCACTGCATGCCTATCGTGTCGCGGTGGAACTCGTCGATGGCGGCGCGCATCTCGCGCAGCGCCTCGCGCAGGCGCTGCTCGCGCTGGCGTCGGATGGAGGTGCGGACGATGGGGATGACGGCCATCGTCAGGACGGCCATCACCGTGAGCGTGATGACCAGCTCGATGAGCGTCCACCCGCCCGCGCGGCGGAGGGCCGAGGGCGAAGGGCGGGGGGCGGAGGCGCGGGCGGGGCCGCGCCCCGAATCTTCAACGGATTCACGGCGCGGCCTCACCTTCACCTTCCCCCCTTCGCCTTTCGCCTTCATCTTACTGCGTGACCTTGAAGCGGCCGGGCGTCGTGCGCGGGCGCACGGTGCGGCCGTCGGTCGCGACGAGGTGAACCTTGTCGGCGTCGAACTGGAGGCCGGTCTCGCCGGGGGCGAGCCCCTCGACCTCGATGACGAGCAGGAGCCCCTCGCCCGTCAGCGGCTGCGCGCCGGCCGCGGGCGAGACCGAGAAGACGAGCACGCCCGAGGCGTCGACCGACTGCGTGACGACGGGCGCGCCCGACCCCGCGGCACCGAGCCCGCCCTGCGAGACCGAGCGGACGGCCAGCGCCTTCGGGTCGAAGCGCAGCGTGGCGGTCGCCAGCCCGAGCGGCGCGTCCGTCTTCATGAAGACCATCACGCGCCTGCGCTCTCCCACCTTCAGCTCCTGCCGCTCGGGGAGCAGCATCAGCTCCGCGAAACTCTCCGCGGGCGAGGGCGACGGGGCGGCGGCGGCCGGCGCGGCTGCGGCCGGAGCCGATGGCGCGGGGGCCGCGGCGGCGGGCGCGGCGTTGTTGTTCGTCGCGGCGCTCGCGTCGCCGTTATTGAGGGCGGGCGCGGGCGTCGTCGCCCCGGCCGGGGACGCGTCGAGGCCGACGTTGACGGCCTTAGCGGCCGCGCCGTTCTGCGGCGTCGAAGCGGCGGCGGCGAGCGCGGCCTGGACGAGGGCCTTGGGCGCGGGGACGAAGGTGACAGCCTCGGCCGTCTCGCCGGGCTGCGCCGGGAGCTGTACGTTCTGGTTGGTCGGGAGCGCGCGCATCTTCGCGAAGTACTCCTCGCGGTCGGCGTCGCGGATGAGAGCTTCGAGCGAGGGCGACTGCGGCGTCTGCATCGTGCCGGTGTCGCGCGGCTCAAGGTCGGAGGGCGTGATCTCGGGCGCGCGCAGCACGCGTGGCGTCATCGTGATGACGATGTCGCTCTGCGTGTTGTCCTTCTTCGGCGCGGTGAAGAGGCGGCCGAGGATGGGGATGAGCCCGAGCAGCGGCAGCCCCGCGCGGCCGTCCGACTGGCGGTCCTGCGCGATGGAGGCGATCATCATCGTCTTGCCGTTCGGGATGCGCGCCACGCCCTCGATCTTGCGCTGCGTGAAGACGGGCGTCAGCGGGTCGGGGCCGGCGGCCTGGTCCTTCGACTCGATGGTCATCGAGACCTGCACGTCCTGGTTCGGGTAGACCTTGGGCTTGAAGTCGAGGTTGAGGCCGACGTCCTCGTACTGGATGACGGGGTAGCCGCCGCCGAGCGCGTTGCCGATGCCGCCGCCGGTGCCGGTGCCGCCGCCGGTGCCCGGGTTGGGGACGAGCCCGTTGTAGACGGACGCGGTCTGGACGGGCACCTTCGAGCCGACGCGCGTCGAAGACTTCTCGTCGTCGAAGGCGTGCACCTGCGTCGAGAAGAGCAGCCGGGTGTTGGTCTTGCTCTGGAAGGCCGAGAGCGAGGTGGACGGGATGAGCAGGCCGATGCCGGAGTGGAGCGAGGCCGCGCCGGCGATGAGCGAGACGCCGCGGCCGGCCACGACCGTCGAGGGCTGGATGCCGCCGAGGTTGGTCAGGTTCGAGGCCCCGCTCGCGCCCGGGAGCGAGCCGACCTGGTGGCCGATCTGGAGCAGGTCGCTGCGCGAAATCTCGTAGATGGAGACCTCCATCACGACCTCGGCCCTGTCCTTGTCGATGCCCTGGAGCAGGCGCTCGATGATGCGAATGTTCTCGGGCGTGTCGCGG
>DASVSK010000096.1:0-2436 GCA_036388135.1 Pyrinomonadaceae bacterium
CGGCGAGGGGCTTTGGGTTCGTGAATCATGGGGCCTCGTTCAGTTTGTACCCTACCCCGCGCACGGTCAGGACGTACGTGGGGTTCTTCGGGTCGGGTTCGATCTTGCGGCGCAGGCGGTTGATGTGCGGGTCAACGTTGCGCTGGTAGCCTTCGTATTCCGTGCTCCAGACCTCGTCGAGCAGGTCGTTGCGCGACCAGGCGCGGCCGGGCTCGCTGGCGAGGCGTTCGAGGATGTGGAACTCCAGCGGCGTCAGGTCGACGCGGCTGCCGCCGACGCTGACCTCGTGGCGGCGCTTGTCGATGACGAGCTCGCCCACCTCGATGCGGTCCTTCTTGTTGTCGTCGTCCGGCTTGGCCGACCACTTCCCGGCGCGCCTCAGAAGCGCCTCGACCCGCACTTCCAGCTCGCGCGGGCTGAAGGGCTTGGCGAGGTAGTCGTCGGCCCCGGCCTGGAAGCCGGCCACCTTGTCGTCGACGGCGTCGTGCGCCGTCAGGAACATCGCGGGCGTCTCGACCCCGCGGTCGCGCACGCGCCGCAGCAGCTCCAGCCCGGACATGCCATGCATCGAGACGTCGAAGATGAAGCAGTCGAACGTGCCCGAGAGGGCGTGTTCCAGCGCCTCCTCGGCGCTCTCCTTCTCCTCGACCTCGAAGCCCAGCCGCCGGAAGTACTCGGCGAGCAGCATCCTCATGCTCAGGTCGTCGTCGACAATCAGAATCCGAAGGCTCACGCGTCACACCTGCAAAGTAGTCGTGGTAGAGCTTTGGCCGAACTTAAGTCCCGTGCGCCGGGATTATAGCGCAAGAACGGCGAAGATGCGCGGGCCGCAACTCCTTGACGCCCAAAGCCCTCGCTCCGTATAGTTTCGTTTTACCGAGAGGCGGCGCGAATCTTCCCCTCCGAAACCTTCGGGCGACAAGGCGGCTCCGGGCGACCACTCCATGCGCGACCTACGGCGACTCCTATTCTACCTCAAGCCGCACTGGGGGAAATTCGCCCTCGCGACCGTCGCGATGCTCTTCGTCGGCCTCCTGCAAAGCGCCATCGGCGCGCTCATCGTCCCCATCTTCGACCAGGCGCTGCGCCAGAGCGGCGACGGCTCGCAGCGCACGCCCACGCTCTTCGGCCTCCAGCACGTCATCCCCGACTCGGGCTTCGAGGCGTGGCGCACCATCGCCGTCCTGCTCGTCGCCTTCACCGTCGCCAAGGGCGTCGCCGAGTACTTCTCGACCTACCTGATGGCGCGCGTCGGGCAGGAGTCTGTGCTGAAGCTCCGCACCGACATGTACTCGCACCTGCACGCGCAGTCGGCCGACTTCTTCGAGCGCCACCGCACGAACTACCTCGTCTCAAGGCTCGTCGGCTCGGCCGCCGCCATCGAGACGGCCGTCTCGAACACGCTGCGCGACATGCTGCGCGAGGGCTTCACGCTCGCCTGCTTCCTGACGGCCTCGTTCTACTATTCGTGGCGTCTGACGCTCGGCTCGCTCGCCATCGCGCCCGTCATCGGCTTCCTCACCGCGCGCTTCGGCCGCTCGCTCCGCAACCTCGCGCGCGAGTCCTACGAGGGCGGGCAGCGGCTGACCGACACCGCGCAGGAGGCGCTGGCGAACCAGACCATCGTCAAGGCTTACGTCGCCGAGGGGCGCGAACTGGGGCGCTTCGAGCGCGTCGCGCGCCAGATCATGCGCGCCAACCTGCGCACTGCGAAGATCAACGGCGTCGCGCCCAACGTCATCGAACTCATCGGCGTCTTCGCCGTCGCCGCCCTGCTCTTCTTCGCGCAGCGCGAGATTCTTTCGGGGCGTATGAACGCGGCGCTCTTCATCACCTTCCTCTTCTTCCTCTTCTCCAGCTACGACCCGATGCGCAAGCTCTCGCGGCTGCACAACGGCATGGAGCAGGCGCTCGCCGCCGCGCGCCACGTCCTCGAAGTGATGGACGAGCGCGCCGAGATGCGCGAGAAGCCCGACGCCGTCGCGCTCAAGCCGCTGGCCGACGCCATCGAGCTGAAGAACGTCTTCTTCGGCTACGGCAACGAAGAGCGGCTCGTCCTGCGCGACGTCTCTCTGCGCATCCCGGCGGGGCGGATGGTCGCGCTCGTCGGCGAGTCGGGCGGCGGCAAGTCGACGCTCACCAAGCTCGTCCCGCGCTTCCACGACCCGACCGAGGGCGCGGTGCTCTGGGACGGGACAGACCTGCGCGACGCGACCCTCCGGAGCCTCCGCGGCCACACGGCGCTCGTCACGCAGGAGACGGTGCTCTTTAACGACACCGTCCGCTACAACATCTCTTACAGCCGCCCCGATGCCACCCCTGCTCAAATCGAAGAGGCGGCGCGCGTCGCCTTCGCGCACGATTTTATCGAAGAGTTGCCGCACGGCTACGACACCATCGTCGGCGAGCGCGGCATTTTTCTCTCCGGCGGGCAGC
>DASVSK010000097.1:0-4695 GCA_036388135.1 Pyrinomonadaceae bacterium
CATCAAGGCGGCGCTCGAATCCATCAAGACGCACCTCGTCGAGGGCGGCCTGCTCGCGGCGCTCGTCGTCTTCCTCTTCCTCTGGAACGTGCGCTCGACCTTCATCGCCGCCATCGCCATCCCGACCTCGCTCGTCGCCACCTTCGGGCTGATGGCCGCGATGGGCTACACGCTCAACCAGATCACGATGCTGGCGCTGACGCTGATGGTCGGCATCGTCATCGACGACGCCATCGTCGTCCTCGAAAACATCTTCCGCTTCGTCGAGGAGAAGGGCTACGGCGCGTTCCAGGCGGCCATCGAGGGCACGCGCGAGATAGGGCTCGCCGTCATGGCGACGACGCTCTCGCTGCTCGCCGTCTTCGTCCCCGTCGGCTTCATGGGCGGCATCGTCGGCCGCTTCATGTCCAGTTTCGGCTTCACGTCGTCGTTCGCCATCGCCGTCTCGCTGTTGGTCTCGTTCACGCTGACGCCGATGCTGGCGGCGCGGCTCATCAAGCGCGAGGCACCGGCCGGGGGGCCGGGCACGGCCGTGCCGCCGTCGGAGGGCGACGCGCCGGCGGGGCTCGCCGACGAGTCGAAGGTCGTCGCGGGCGAGCCGGGCGCGAACGCCGCCGCCCACGAGACGGCCGAGCAGGAGGCGACCGCCGCGCCGCCTTCGGAGGAGGTCGCGCGGCCGGACGCACAGCCGGGGCGCGAGCTTAAGGCCCCGCACTCGTCGAAGGAGTCGCGCTGGTACAGGCCGATTGACCGCACCTACACGTGGATGCTCAGGTGGTCGATGGCGCACCGCTGGGTCATCGTGCTGGCCTGCGTGCTCGTCATCCTGAGCATCGTGCCGCTCTTCAGCCTCGTCGGGAAGAACTTCCTCCCCGTCGACGACCAGTCGCAGTTCGAGGTCAACGTGCGCGCGCCCGAGGGCTCGACGCTGGCGGCCACCTCGGCCGTGGTCGAGCGGATAGCGACCGACCTCCGCGGGCTGCCCGGCGTCACCGACACGCTCGTCACCATCGGCGGCGGGCAGCAGGAGACGGTCAACGTCGCCTCGATCTACGTCAAGCTGGTCGACATCGGGGAGCGCGACCAGTCGCAGGACGACCTGATGCGCGACGCCCGCGAGCTGATCGCGGCGCGGCACCCGAAGGAGCTGCGCACGAGCGTCCAGCAGGTGGCGGCCATCTCGGGCGGCGGCTTCCGCAACGCCGACATCCAGTACGTCATCGGCGGCCCCGACCTCCAGAAGCTGATGGACTACTCTCAGCAGCTCGAAGAGAAGATGAAGACCATCCCCGACGTGGTGGACGTCGACTCGACGCTCATCGTCGGCAAGCCCGAGGTGAGGGTCCACATCGACCGCGCGCGCGCCGCCGACCTCGGCGTCAGGGTGGGCGACATCGCGCAGACTCTGAACGTGCTGGTCGCGGGTCAGGACGTCTCGACCTTCAACGCGGGCACCGACCAGTACGACGTGACCGTCCGCGCCGTGGGGCAGGCGCGCACCAGCCCGCAGGCGCTCGCGAACTTCTTCGTGCAGTCGCCGCAGGCGGGGCCGACCAGCCTCTCGAACATCGTGCGCGTGGAGGAGTCGACCGGCCCCTCGGCCATCGACCGCCTCAACCGCCAGCGGCAGGTCTCGCTGCTCGGTAACGTCAAGCCGGGCGGGTCGCAGGCGGCCGTCATCGAGCAGATGAACCAGTTCGTCAGGGAGCTGAACGTCGACCCGGCCTACACGACGGGGCTCGCCGGCCGCTCGAAGGAGCTGGGGAAGGCCGGCTACTACTTCGGCCTCGCCTTCTTCCTCTCGTTCGTCTTCATGTACATGATTCTGGCGGCGCAGTTCGAGTCGTTCATCCACCCCGTCACCATCCTGCTCACGCTGCCGCTCGCCATCCCGTTCGGCATACTCTCGCTGCTGCTGACCGGGCAGACGGTGAACATCTTCTCGGGGCTCGGGCTGCTCCTGCTCTTCGGCGTGGTGAAGAAGAACGCGATTCTCCAGATAGACCACACGAACGAGCTGCGGTCGCACGGCATGGAGCGGCTCGAAGCCGTCATCCAGGCGAACCGCGACCGCCTGCGCCCCATCCTGATGACGACCATCGCGCTCGTCGCGGGCATGTTGCCGCTGACGCTCTCGACGGGGCCGGGCGCGGGCACGAACCGCTCCATCGGCGTGCTCGTCGTCGGCGGCCAGTCGCTCTGCCTGCTGCTGACGCTGCTCGCGGTGCCGGTCTTCTACTCGCTTTTCGACGACGTCGCGCGCGGGCGCTACTTCGCACGCGCGTGGGCTCGCGTCGGCGGCCCGTTCGGCCGCGCGCGCCGCCGCGCCGCCGCCGCCGCGCAGGCGCTCTTCGGCACGTTGTGGAGGCACTAACGGCTTCGCATTTATTCAGGTGTGAGAATCATGTCCAGGCGTAATCAAAGTTCGCTGATAAGTCTCGTCGCGCTCGCGCTGTCTCTAGGCCCGGCCGCCGCGCAGCTCCGCGCGCAGCAGCCGTCGAAGCCCGAGTCCCCCGCGGCGCAGTTCACCGGCTCGATGTTCGGCGACGCGAGGAAGAAGGACGGGGCGGGGGAGGGCTCGCCGGGGGCGGCGGGCGGCGCAGCCGAAGAGGGGCGCGAGGCCGCGCCTTCGCCTTCGCCGATTCCTTACATGAGGGTCGCGTTGAAGCTGACGCCGGGCGCGTCCGCCGGGCCGCAGGCGGCCACGACCGCGCCCGCGCAGACGGCCGCGCCGCCGCCGCCCGCGCCCTCGGCCAACAACCCCCCGGCGCAGACCGGCGCGCCCGCGCAAGCGCCGCAGACCGCCGCGCCGACTCAGTCGCAGACGCAGCAGTCGGCCAACCCGGCCGCGCCCGCCGGAAGCCAGCAGCCCGCGCAGCCGTCCGTCCCGTCGACCGCGCCGGCCGACGCCAACCTGCCGACGCCGCAAGCCCCCGTGGGCCGCCCCGCGCAGACGCAGACGCAGCCGGGCGCGCCCGGCGGTCAGGTGCAGCCCCCCGTGGGCCCGCCCGCGCCGGGGCGCGAGAGCGTGCCGAGCGCGCCCGCCGACACGACCCTCAACGTGCCCGAGGTCGGGCGCGACTTCCGCGCCGAAGAGGGCCCTTTCCCGGCGCTCGAACGCGTCGGCGTCGACATGGCGGAGCAGCGCCCGCTCTCCGTCCGCGACGTCATCGAGATGGCGCTCGCCAACAACAAGGAGATAGAGGTCGCGCGCGAGAACGTCCGCGCCGCCGAGTTCGACCTCCAGGCCGCGCGCGGCGTCTACGACCCGCGATTCCTGACCAACTCCTACTACGAGCGCACCGAACAGCCGACGGCGAGCTTCCTCTCGGGCAGCTCGACCGGCTCGGTCACGCAGTCCGGCCTCTTCAGCAACTCTTCGGTGCAGGGCCTTGAGCCGAAGTTCGGCGGCGGCTACCGCGTCGACTTCATCAACAACCGCATCACGACGAACAACCAGTTCGCCGCGCTCAACCCGCAGTACCCGACCGCGCTGACCTTCAGCTACACGCAGCCGCTCCTGCGCGGCCTGCGCTTCGACCAGAACCGCCGCCTCATCGAGATAGGCAAGAAGAACCTCTCCCTGACGGACGCGCAGTTCCGCCAGCGCGCCGTCGAGACGATAACGGCCGTGCAGCGCGCCTACTGGGATTTGGTCTACGCGCTCCGCAACCTACAGATTCAGCGCGAGGCCGTGCGCGACGCGCGCCGCCAGTTGGAGCACAACAAGCGTCTGGTCGACGAGGGGATGCTCGCGCCGATTGACGTCGTGGCGGCCGAGGCGCAGGTCTCCGGCTTCGAGCAGAGCGTCTACTCGGCGCTCGACGACGTGGGGCGCGCCGAGAACAACCTGAAGAACCTCGTCGCCGAGAACCGCGAGGCCGCCATCTGGCGCGTCGCCATCGTCCCGACCGACTCCGTCGACCTCGCGCCGCCGCAGGTCTCGCTCGACGACGCGATGCAGGCCGCGTTGAGGAGCCGCCCCGAGCTACAGTCCTCGGACGTGGCGCGCGAGATAAACGAGATAGAGCAGCGCTTCGCGCGCGAGCAGACGCGCCCGCAGGTCGACCTCGTCGCCTCCTACGGGCTGGTGGGGCTCGCCGGCGCGACCAACGACGCGGGCGCGAACCCGCTCACGGCCTCGAACCTTGAGGTGCGCAACCGCATTAACGAGCTGTCGGCCGCGGCCGGGCTCGCCCCTCTGCCCGACCCGCCCGCGCAGTCCGTCCCGACCAACCTCGTCGGCGGCGAGGGGCAGTCGCTCGTCAACCTCGCCGCGAACCGGTACACCAACTTCCGCGCGGGCGTCACGGTCAACCTGCCGTTCCGCAACACGACGGCCAGGGCGCAGCTCGGGCGCACGCTGGTCGACGCCGAGCGCATACGCACGCAGCGCGAGCAGTTGGAGCAGCTCATCCAGGTCGACGTCCGCAACGCCCTGCAACTCGTCCGCACGGCCGAGTCGCGGCTGCGCGCGTCGGCCTCGGCGCGCAGCGCCTCCGAGCAGCAGTACGCCTCCGAGCAGCGCAAGCTCGACGCCGGCCAGTCGACCGTCTTCCTCGTCTTAGAGCGCCAGACGCAGCTCGCCACCGCCCGCGGCAACGAGCTGCGCGCGCAGACGGAACTCAATAAGGCCGTCGCCGAGTTGCAGCGCGCCACCGGCAACTCGCTCGAACAGAACCGCGTCGAGATTCG
>DASVSK010000098.1:0-3880 GCA_036388135.1 Pyrinomonadaceae bacterium
GCCGCTCGGCCGGCAGTCCGCGCCGGGCGCGAAGTGCCCCGCCGACCGGTTGATGGCGACGAAGAGGCCGAGGGTGAGCAGCGCGGCGAAGCAGATGGCGGCCGTCACCTGCGCGGGGCGGTTGAAGAGCTCCTCCTGCTCGCGCTCCTCGGCCCCGACGTTGACGAGCATGATGACGAAGAGGAACAGGACCATCACGCCGCCGACGTAGACGAGTATCTGCACGCCCGCGATGAACTCGGCCCCGAGCAGCACGAAGAGCGCCGCCACCGAGATGAGCGCCGAGATGAGGAAGAGCGCCGCGTGGACGGCGTTGCGCGCCATCACGGTCAGCAGCCCCGCCACCAGCGCCGCCAGCGCGAAGACCCAGAAGAAGACGCTTTCCCAGCCCTGCAAGACCATAGTTTTCGGTTCTCAGTCTTCGGTTTTCGGTCGCCCGCCTTCGGGTGTCGCCGCGGCCCCGCGCCGCGGCTCGCGGAAAACCGGAGACCGCTTCAGGCTTCGAACTTGCGCGACTCGCGCCCCTGCTCAAGCATCTCGCGGTTCCAGACGAAGCCGGCGCGCGAGTAGGTGGCGAGCTCGAACTCCTGCGTCAGCTCAAGGCAGGCCGTGGGGCACGCCTCCTGGCAGAGCGCGCAGAACATGCAGCGCGAGGTGTCGAAGATGAACTCGTCGAGCACCTTCTTCTTGCGCGGCTTGCCGCCGACCGTCATCTCGATGTCCATCGCGATGACGTCGATGCAGTCCTCGGGGCACGCGAGCGCGCAGAGGTTGCAGGCGATGCACAGGCTCTCATGCGTCTCGGGGTCCATGTTCAGCCGCGGCGCGCCGTGGAAGCGCGGCGCGACCTGCGGCCGCACCGACGGGTACTGCTCGGTGTAGATGCCGAAGCCGCGCACCGAGTCCCTGTCCGTCAGCGCGCCGACGTTGTACTTGAGCGTCAGCCACATCCCCTTGAGCATGTCCGCCAGGAAGAAGCGCTTCAGCTTCTCCATCAGCCTCGCCCGCGGGACTTTTACTAAAGGCATAAAACCTCTCCGGAAACCTTTCGGACGAATAAGCCGGCCGTCACGCGTTCTCCGCCGCCGCCGACACCACCGCCACGGCGGGCGCGCCCTTCGGCATGTCGACGAGCCGTATCTCCCGCCGCTGCTTCGTGAGGTTGAAGTCGCGCGAGTGGCGGTTGAGGTAGGCGAGGATGAGCCCGGCGATGAAGAGCCCCGCCAGCCCGAAGGCGACGGCGACGCCCTTGCCCGCCGGCGTCAGGTTGAGCCCCACGGTGAACAGCGCGCCGGCGCGCGGCGGCTCGATGGTGTCGAGCCCGCGCCACCCGTCGAGCCCCTGCAAGGTGAAGACCGTCAGCGCCGTCCAGACGATGTTGATGAGCGAGGCCGGGATCATCCACTTCCAGCCCAAATCCATCAACTGGTCGTAGCGGTAGCGCGGGAACGTCCAGCGCAGCCAGAAGTAGAGGTAGAGCAGCCCCGCCATCTTGACGACGAAGACGACGAGGCTCAGGAAGTAGTAAAGGTTGTTGTAGCCGCCCGCGAGCCGGAGCACGCCGGGGAAGTACCAGCCGCCGAGGAAGAGCGTCGTCGCCACGGCCGCCACGACGACCATCGCCGCGTACTCGGCCATGAAGAAGAGCGACCAGCGCATCCCCGAGTACTCGGTGTGGAAGCCCGCGACCAGCTCGGACTCGGCCTCGGGCAGGTCGAACGGCGCGCGGTTGTTCTCGGCGATGCCGCTGATGAGGAAGACGACGAAGGCGAGCGGCTGGTAGAAGATGTACGGCAGCGGCCCGTCGGCCGCCTGCGCCGCCGTGATGCCCGACATGCTGAGCGTGCGCGCGAACATCAGCGCGCCGACGAGCGAGAGCCCCATCGAGACCTCGTACGAGACCATCTGCGCCGACGAGCGCAGCCCCCCGAGCAGCGCGTACTTCGAGTTCGACGACCACCCGGCGAGGATGAGCGCCAGCACGCCGACCGACGAGATGGAGAGGACGAGGAGCAGCCCGATGTTGACGTCCGCGATGACGCCCCAGTCGGGCGCGAACGGGACGACCGAGAACGTGATGAAGGTCGCCGCGACCGAGATGTAGGGCGCGTAGCGGAAGATGTAGGGGTCGGCCTTGTCGGGGACGAGGTCTTCCTTCGTGAGGAGCTTGACGGCGTCGGCGATGGGCTGCAACAGCCCCCACTTGCCCACGCGCATCGGCCCCAGCCGCGCCTGCATGAAGGCGGAGATTTTGCGCTCCAGGTAACTCGCGTAGAGCGCCCACACGGCGACCAGCGTGATGACCGCGCCGATCTGTATGAACGGCCAGACGACGTAGTTCACCGTCTCCGCGCTGAAGTACCTCAGCAGGAGGTCGTCGAGGAAGTTCGGTGGTGCGAAGAGTGCTAAGGGGTGCATAAGCTATACGTCGATCTCGAACGTGCAGCCGCGCGCGGTCTTCAAATCGACCAGCTCCCAGTCCTCGTCGAGCGTGCCCTTGCGGTCGACGACGAGGTAGGAGTACCACTCGCCGAGCGCGAAGGGCGGCGTGTGCCAGGTGCCGCGGAAGTACGCGTACGGGAGCCGCCCCTCGACGAGGAAGGCCGCGACCTTGTCGACGTCGGGCGCGTCCAGGCCGTTGGGCGGCGCGACGCAGATGACGGCCTGCGAGCCCGCGAGCGGCGAGAAGACCTGCATCGTGTGGCGGTGGCGCGCCATGAACTCGAACTGCATCGGCCGCGGGTCGGCCGTGGCCCCCGTGATGCTCGGCACGCCCATCCCGATGTCGACGTCAATCGACCCGCGCCGGTCGAGCACAACCCCGTACGGCGCGAAAGCCTCGCGCGTCATCTTCTGTACCGGCAGCCGGATGACGTTCATGTCTGGTAAATGGTGAATGGTGAATGGTGAATGGTGATGGCTTGTTGCGGACGCTTCGTCCGCCCGGCTCCCGCGGCTCTCAACTTCTATTCACCATTTACCATTCACTATTCACTAACGGTCGATTTCCCCGAGCACGATGTCGAGCGTGCCGATGATGGCGACGACGTCGGCGACGAGGTGGCCGACGCACATCTGCCGCAGCGCCTGCAAGTTGATGAGGCACGGCGGGCGGACGCGGACGCGGTACGGGCGGCTCGTGCCGTCCGAGACGAGGTAGCAGCCGAGCTCGCCCTTCGGCCCCTCGATGGAGTGGTAGTAGTCGCCCGCGGGCGGCTTGATGACCTTCGGCACCTTGGCGTTGACGGGGCCGTCGGGCATCTGCTTCAGAGCCTGCTGGACGATGCGCCGCGACTGTCGCATCTCTTCGAGCCGGACGAGGTAGCGGTCGTAGGTGTCGCCGTTCTCGCCGACGGGGATGTCGAAGTCGAGTTCGCCGTAGGCCGCGTAAGGCCGCGCCTTGCGTATGTCCCACGCGACGCCCGAGCCGCGCAGGGACGGGCCGGAGAGCCCAATGGCGACGGCGTCCTCGGCCGAGATGACGCCGATGCCGACCGTGCGCCCGAGCCAGATGCGGTTCTCCGAGAGCAGCGTCTCGTACTCGTCGAGCCGCTTGGGGAAGTTGTCGACGAAGCGCTCGACGTCCTCCGTAAAGCCCTCGTAGGTGTCGTTCGGCATCCCGCCGATGCGCCAGGCGTGGCAGGTCAGGCGCGCGCCGAACTGCTGCTCGAAAATCTTCAGAATCTCCTCGCGCTCGCGCAGGGCCCAGAGCAGGACGGTGAAGGCCCCGATGTCGAGCCCGTGCGTGGCGAGCCAGAGCAGGTGCGACGAGATGCGGTTCAGCTCCGTCAGGATGGTTCGGACGTAGTGCGCGCGGCGCGGCACTTCGAGCCCCATCATCTGCTCGACGGTCTCGACCCAGACGAGGCCGTTGGAGACG
>DASVSK010000099.1:0-4795 GCA_036388135.1 Pyrinomonadaceae bacterium
GCTCGAACAGTTACGCCTGCGCCTGACCGACGAACAGACGCGTGCGCTCGTCGCCGAGGCCGACGTGCCGGGGCGCATCGTCGTGATGGTGGAGTTGGACGCGCGGGAAGGTTCCGGCGTCATCCCCCTCGACTGGCGCGCCGCCCTTCGGCCTAAAGGCGCGAAGGCGGACGCGCCGCAGGAGATAGTCGGCGTAAACACCCCCAGGCTGCGTAACGTCAAGGCGCTGGCGGGCGTCGCGCGTCGTGATTACGCTTACGACGTCTTCTGGGTGGTCTTCCCGCTCGCGAATGAAAAGGGGGAGCCGAACCTTCCCCCCTCGGCCGACGGCGTCGACCTCGTCGTCGGCATATATAACAAGGAAGGGCGCGTTTCCTGGCGGCTCCCCGACTCGGTGAGACAACGCCTCCACACCCTCTCACAAACCCTGAAGTAAGAAACGGAGATTTAATGCTTAGACGATTCCTTTTTTTCTCCCTCTGCGTGGGGTGTTTCGGGATTGTTGCCGTCGCACAAACTCCTGAACCCGCCCCGACGACCACCTCACCCACCCAGCAACAGCCGTCGCCCGGCGGGTCGCCGACCGCGCCCGCGGCAGACGTCGCGGCAGCGCCGGCCGACCTTCAATACGAGTACAAACTGCTCGCGACCAACCGCACCTCGACCATGGAGAAGGAGATGAAGGAGGCCGCGGACGCGGGCTATCGGTTTGAGAAGGCCATCAGCGGCCCGACCGCCTTCGGGGGCGCGGAGGCGATGGTAATCATGTCGCGCCCCAGGGACGGCGAGCACAAGGCGCGCTACGAGTACAAGCTGCTGGCGACCTCGAAAACGTCCACCATGCAGAAGGAGTTGCAGGAGGCCGGCGACGCGGGTTTCGAGCACCGGGACGAGACGGTGTTTAAGAAGACCTTCGGCACCGAGGTGATGGTCATCCTGGAGCGCGACCGCGAGGCGAAACCGAGGCTTTGGGAGTACAAACTGCTGGCGACGAAGAAGACTTCGACCATGCAGAAAGAGATTCTTGAGGCGGCAAACGCGGGCTATCAGTTCGTCGGCGTTTCGGTAGGCTCGACATTTTTCGGCGGCAGCGAGGTGGTCACCATCCTGCGACGGCCGAGGAAAGAGTAAACAACTCGCGGCGGTTCTAAAGCCCTCGGGGCGTCATGGCCTGAGGCATTCCGTTCGTAAGGCGCGCGGCACTCATGTTGCCGCGCGCCTTATTGCGTCGGCGGTGTATTTTCCGCCCCGCCGCCGCGTGTGCCGCTTGCCGAAGTGACACAAGCGGGCGCGCCCCGCGCGCACGGCCGAGTTAAAAAGGGCGCGGCACCCGACTTGCCATGCCCTTACTCATTCGGGAACGTCCTCGGGGAGCGCAGACGATGAGAAGAACACTTTCCACACTCTTACTGCTACTTCCGGCCTTTCAGGCGTCGGCGGCGCGGGCGCAGGACGCAGCGAAAATTGTCCAACCGTCCGCGCCGCCGCAGCAGCAGGCGCAGCCCGCCCGGCCCGCGCAGCCGCCGCGGCCGCTGACCAACGCGGACGTGCTAAAGATGGTCGAGGCGAAGCTCGCCCCGGAGGTCGTCGTCGAGAAGATAAGGGTCTCGCCCTGCGACTTCGACGTGTCGGCCGAGGCACTGCGCGGGCTGAAGCAGGCGGGCGTCCCCGACACGTTGTTGCTCCTGATGGTGATGTCGCCGAAGTGCGACGAGCAGCAGCAACGGCAGCAGTCGCCGCCGCCGCGCGTCGCCGTGAGCGTGCCCGCCGGGACGGTCGTCGAGTTGGAGACGGCCTACACCTTCGACTCGCAACGGACGCGCAAGGGCGACGCCGTCAGCTTCCGCGTCGTCAACCCCGTGGTCGTCGGCGGGCAGGTCGTCGTCGAGAAGGGCGCGACCGCCACGGCGCTCGTGACGAAGGCCGAGCGGGGCGGCCACTTCGGGCGCGCCGGGCGCATCGCCTGGATGATGAAGGAGGTGACGGCCGCCGACGGCTCGCGCATCCCGCTCCAGTTCAGCGGGCGCACGGTCGGCGACAGCAAGGGCGCGCAGGTGGCGACGCGGATGGTGGTCATGGGCACCCTGCTCTGGCCCATCGCCCCCGTCGTCCTCTTCCACGGCTTCAAGCGCGGCGAGAACGCGGTCGTCCCCGAAGGCAAGCGCTTCGACGCGGAGGTCTTCGCCCCCGCGACCGTCAACGTCCGGGCGCGCCAGTGAGCGTTAGAGTTCGGCGCGGGCGACGCCCGGCGTGGAAGGTGAACGGCGGGCGTCAGTGGCGCGGCGGGTCGTTCGCGCCGCCGGGTCCGACGACGCCGCGTGGCGTGGGTTGGGGCGTCTGAATCTCGCGCAGCGAGGCGACGGTGTCGCGTATGCGGTTGGCGAGTTGCTCGATGGTCTGGACGCGGCGGCGCGCCGTGTCGCTCAGCTCCTCGCGGAGCAGGAGCTGGGCCTGACCGATGAGCCCCGTCAGGGGGTTGTTGATCTCGTGGCGCACGTGCGCGGCCAGCTCCGCGAACTCGGCCAGCCTCGCCTCGAACTCTTCGACCACGCGGCGCAGGTGCTCCTCGCCCCGCGCGGCCGGCTCGGACGAACGCGCTTCGTTTTCGCTCATCACTTTCAGGCTTCCCCGGGAGATAGCAGTCGGGCGGCGCGGGCATCCTTGAGACTTCGGGAGCCGCGCCCGGCTTCGGCGGGAAGGGGTCGCTCCCGCCGTGGCATTGTGCGCCCCGCGACCGCCCCGAGGCAAGAGGCGGCCGCCAAAGCGTCCGGGCGCGGCGGCACACGCCCCCCGCCGCGCCCGCTTCCGAAACCCCCGCGCTCGGCATTTGACAACCGCCCGGCCCATTTGTAAATTTACTCCCGTCAGTCGTTGGGAGGTCGTCCAATGGTAGGACTCCAGACTCTGGATCTGGCTATCGGGGTTCGAGTCCCTGCCTCCCAGTTCAATAAAGGCAACAACATACGGGCGGCTCTAATTTAGAGCCGCCCGTTTTGCGTGCCTATGGTGTGCCGACAGTAGAAAACAGCGCCCGCCCCTCTGCCTTATAAGCTTCCCCACCTAAAAAGTCTAAACAGGAGGTGTGTTGTTACTGCCCATAAAAATCACGCGCCTTAAAATCGACGCCGCGCCTGACGAGGGCATGCACCCGACGTCCTTCGGCGCTCCTCTCATGCATGTTGTGTGGGGGCGCGGGTGATCGTGAATCCTGGCTTCTTAAAGAACTGGGCGTGGGCCATTTGTGGCCTGCCGTTGATAGCGTCGGCGTCGGCGATTTTTTATATTTTACTCACCGCGCCGGAAAGTTCGGCGTTGATCTTGTTCGTAATCCTATCCGTTGTGGCCGGCACGTTGGCGGGCGTTATCACCCTGTACTGCCTGCTAACCGGTTGGCACAGGGGTCTGGTCGAGATGTGGGATTTAAGGGTCATCGCCGCAATAATCTTCGCCTGCCTGGACATAGCCATGCCCTTCGGAGTGGCTCTACTGGTGTGGCTGATAGTGAAAGCGTTGAGCGGGGGACTTATATTCTAACCGTTAGAAGTGGCAACTTACATGCTCAGGTTTATTGGAGGAGACGGCGGGCGGGACGCGCCTGACAAGCGCATGCGCCCGACCGCCGACACGAGTGTTGTCGTTGCCTTGAGAGATTTCGCGTTCGTGTGCGCGTCCGCTCGACTCCGTCGATAGACTCGTCTTTTTGGATTTCGGCCGAGGGGTTGGCCTCAAAAATTTTCCGCCACGAATCTCCGGGCGGCGGTGTTTATTCTTTGTGATTCACAAAACACTGGGCTGAGGAGGCTATTATGTCAAAGCGCGTCCGAACGTTTTTGCGTCCCGTCGTCGGTCTGGCTCTCCTGTTTCTGGTTGCCGTCTCGGGCGACGTCGGTGGCGTGGCCGCCGCGCAGAACGTGTTGACGGGAGAGTGGACGGCCTCGGTCGATTCGGAGAACAGCGGCAAGCTCCACCTGACGCTTGAGCGCCGCACCGAGAAGGGCGGCCGGAGTCGGATGGGGACGGACTACGACTTCGCGGACTTGCAGGGCTTGAGCCGCGAGCAGGTCGCGCGCGGGGGCGCGGTCAAATTCAGCCTCGTGCGCGAGGCCGGAGCCGTCGAGTGCGAAGGCAGTTTTCGGGACGGCAGGGGCTCGGGCACCTTCCGCTTCACGGGGAACCAGAGTTTCGTCTCGGCGATGAAGGGCCGGGGCTTCGACTTCGAGACGGACGCGCCGGCCGCGCGTGACGGGCGCGACGTCGAGAACAGGCTCTTCGCGGCGACGACGTTGAACGTCACGACGGCGCTGGCCGACGACCTGCTCACGGCCGACCTCGGCAAGCTCGACGTCGAAGACCTCTTTAAGGCGGCGATCTTCAAGGTCGACTCGAAGTTCGCGCGCGAGATGAAGGCGAGCGGCTTCGCCGACCTCGGGCTGGAGGAGCTGGTCAAGGCGCGCATCTTCAAGATAGACGCCGCCTTCGTCGGCGAGGTGGCGCGGATGGGCTTCGCCAAAGAGCCGATGGAGAGCCTCGTCCAGATGAGGATTTTCAAGGTCACGCCGGAGTTCATCGCCGAGACGCGCAACGAGGGGCTGGGCGACCTCCCGCTCGAAGACCTCGTCAAGCTGAGGGTCTTCAAGATCGACGGCGAGTTCATCCGCCGCGCGAAGGCCGACGGCGTGCCGCTCGAAGTCGAAAGGCTCGTGCAGAGACGCATCGGCGTGCGCAGCAGGTTTTAGTCTCTCGGGATTCGAGCCGGTCGTTTAAAGGGGCGGGCGCTGAAACTTCAGACGTTTCA
>DASVSK010000100.1:0-3342 GCA_036388135.1 Pyrinomonadaceae bacterium
CGCTCGCCGTAGTAGGTGTAGGTCGCCGAGCCGCCGGGCTGGACGAGGCTGGAGTCGTTGCGCCCGACGTTGGAGCCGTCGTCGCCGATGCTGTTGACGAGCTGCATCCCCATCACGTGCACGGAGGCCGTGCGGGTGTGCGGCTGGTCGTGCATCCGCGGGTGGGGGTCGGGCTGGCTGGACAGCCAGTTCTTGAAGTTAATCTGTAGTTTCTGCTTGAGGTTGACGCGCAGCGTGAGCGGGCGCGCGCGCTTGCCGGGGCGCAACTGGGCGTTGCCCGGCCCGAGCGGCTTCGACTCGTCGATCTTCACCACGTCGCGCTCGAGGGCGAAGATCATGCCGGCCGGGTTCATCGCGCCGAGGCGGTTATAGAAGAATATCTGGTCGATGGCGACGACGTTGGCGACCACCGTGGCCGTGTCCGAAGGCCACGCCGGCGGCGACGCCGGGCACGCCGCGGTCGGCAGCAGGTCGGGGTCGATGTCAGGCGTCGGGTTGGGGGGGCCGCTGGCCGCGTACCGGCGCAGCTCGTCGACGTGCGCCTTCTTGATGAAGGTGCTGCCGACTCCGAGCGTCGGGTCGGTGAAGGCCGGCGGCTGCGCCCCGAGCGACCCCAGCGCCTGTGTCAGCGAGGTGCGCATCTCCTGCATGTGCTGGGCGCGCACCGGCGCGCCGGCGAGGACGGGGTCCGTCCAGGCGGCGGCCGGGAGCCCGGCGGTGCTCCTGACGGAGTTAATCGCCTGCCGCAGCTCGGTGAAGTGCACGGCCTTGATGGGCGTCGCGCCGGCCGCGAGCGTGCCGTCGGTGAAGGTCACCGCCGTCACGACCAGGCTGTTGGTGTACCCGGAAAGGTTGCCGCGCGAGTCGACGGCGCGCACGCGGTAGATGTAAGTCTTGCCCGCGACCACGCCCCCGTCGGTGAAGCTGTTCGTGGTCGGATTACCGACGACGCTGTAAGGGCCCGCCTTCGACGCGGAGCGCTCGACCTGGTAGCGGGCGGCCCCGGTGGCGGCGGCCCAGCTCACGCTGATCTGCGCGCTGCTGGCGGAGGAGACGGCGAGACTCGTCGGCGAGGCGACGACGCCCAGCGCCTCGTCAGGTTGTGACGCAATAATCATCAGGGCCAGCACGAGCATGACTACGCACCTCGGCGTCGTCCCCCAGCGCCCCAATCGCTCTACTCTATTCATCGTAGTTCCTCTTTTACCTGTGACAACCATGTGTGTCTTCGCCGCCCCTAAAGGCGACGGCCGCCACGCCTCACTGGAGGCTGAGCAGGACCAGAATCTCCCCGGTCCCCTTCTCCAGGGACTCCAAAGCCTTGCCGATGAGCGTGCCGGGGCGGTGCATCTCGAAGCCCCCGACCGACACCGGCTGCGAGCGCATCGCCACGCCGGACACTTCGCTCGTCACGATGAGGTCGCCGATCTGGATGGGGGCGCGCGTGGCGTCGACCTTGACCTTGACGCGCCCCGTCGTCGCCACCAGAACCTTGCCCTCGCCCGCCTCGCCGAGCGAGAGCCCGGGCTGCGCCGAGATGACGCCCGCGACGCGCGTGTCGTAAGAGCGGTTGGAGGCGAGGACGTGGTTGGAGTGACCCGTGTCGAGGACGACGACCGTGCCGGCCGAGAGCTTCTGCTTCGAGGGAACCCACTCGGCCACGTCCTGATACTTCGCGTTGATGTTGCCCGAGACGCGGATGTCGCCGTTGACGTCGAGCGCGACCGCGGGGGCGCTCGTGCCGACGCCGATTCTGCCGTTCGGGACGATGAAGTTCTGTACGCTGGGCCCGCCGGGACCGACCCTCACGGTGCCCGAGCCCGCGCCCAGCACCAGGTCGTTGGCCGCACCCGCGGAAGAGGACTCGGCGTACATCCCGACGTAGCCCCAAGCCGTGCCGAGCCGCATGCGGCCCCTGCCGCCGCCCTGCGAGATCGCCTCGTTGCCCTGGATGTGCATGTTGTTCTCGATCCAGGCGTCGGTGCTGTAGACGTTCCTCCCCGCCCCGTTGACCGCCAGCTTGACGCCGGGCGCGTTGGTGCCGACGCCGACGTTGCCGTTGATGGAGACCGTGCCGACCGCGCCCCAGCCCATGTCGCGGCCGATGGTCATGCGGTTCGCCGCCCCGCCCTCGTAGTACATGAAGCTCGCGAGCCGGGTCTGGGAGTCGTGGACGGAGATTTCAGTGTTATCCAACGTCTCCAGCATCAGCCCGGCCGTGTTCGCGTTCCAGCCGGTGCCGCCGCCGAAGTTCGCCACGATGTTGCCGGCCGTCAGCGAGCCGGCCGCCATGTAGCCGGAGGGGACGGCAAGCCGCGAGCCGCTCCAGATGTTGGCGGCGCCCATCACGTCGAGCCGCGCCGCGGGGCTCGACGTCCCGAAGCCGACGTTGCCTGCCGAGGTGATGCGCATCCGTTCCACGCCCCCGCCGCCGCCCGTCCCGGTGTGGAACTCGATGGCGGTCGGGACGCTGCCGGCCGAAACCGCCCCGTCGATGGAGAAGCGCATGCGCGCGCCGCTGATGAAGCTGGCGCCGTCGAACCCCTCCGCGTAGACGTTGCCGATGTTGTCGCCGTTCAGCGTCGCCGCGCCTGCGCGGCTCTTCCTGAAGTGGAACATTGCCGCGTTAGCGTCGGCGCTGGTCTGTTGGTTGATGATCCCGCGGGGGACGCCCGTCTTGGCGGTGGAGACGGTTAGGCCGGACATCGGGGTGGGGGTCGGCGCGGGGCGGGACTCCTCGATGGGGGTGATCGCTTCGGTCTCCTGCGCCCGCGCCTCACGCGACTGGCACAGCACCGACGCGAGGGCGAGCAGGCAGAGCGCCGTCAAGCGCGTGAGCCTCGCGCCGGGCCTTACTTGGTTGGTTGCGGTAGTCATCCTCTTTCCTTCCTTCATCCCTGAATTGACGCCGAATTACTGAAGGCTGAGCAGCACGAGAATCTCGCCCGTGCCTTTGGCGAGCGGTTCGAGCGCCTTGCCGATGAGCGTGCCGGGGCGGTGCATTGCGACGCCCCCGACCGACACCGGCTCCGAGCGCATCGCCACGCCGGAGACCCCGCTCGTCACCAGCAGGTCGCCGGCGCGGATGGGAAAGCGTGTCGCATCCACCTTGACCTTGACGCGCCCCGTCGTCGCCACCTTGACCTTGCCCTCGCCGGCCTCGCCGAGGAGCAGGCCGGGCTGGCCGGTGATGACGCCCGCGACGCTCGTGTCGTAGGCCGCCGTCGACGCCGTCACGTGGTTGACGCCCGCGGCGTCGACGATGACGACCGTCCCGACGGCGAGCTTCTGCTTCGAGGGAACCCACTCGGCCACGTCCTGATACTTCGCGTTGATGTTGCC
>DASVSK010000101.1:0-9772 GCA_036388135.1 Pyrinomonadaceae bacterium
GGGGACGCCGTCGACCTCCTTGCGCTCCAACGGGGGCGCGCCCAGCGAGCGGCGGGCGAAATCTCCCACCAGCTTCTCGACCGCCGCACGCACGCGCCAACCGCTCGTGTGCGTCTCGGCGACGAGCGCCGCGCGCGGCGAGAACTTGAGAGTCGTGTCCGACTCCTCGGCCGCCTGGAAGCCGAGCACGGAGACGGCGACCTGCGCGCGCGAGAGGACGACGGCGTCGCTCGGGCCGAGGCCGGTGAAGGAGACGAGGCCCGGCACCCACTCCTTCCAGCCCGGCCGCGCTTCGACGCCCGCGGCCGGGGCCAGCTCGCGCCACGCGTCGGTCGCGGTGAAGGCGTCGAAGACCTCGGGCAGGCTCTCGGCCTCGAAGTAGACGATTGAATCCGCGGGGGCGTAGCCGGCCATGTCCGCCCTCCGCGGGCGCGTAAACCACAGCCACGCGAAGACCAGAAATGCCAGCAGCAGAATGGCGACGAGCGCCCTCCGGACGTTAATCATATTCACCCATCCTAACTTTCGCCCCGAGCGCGAAGCAAGAATGTACGCGGCCGGGGTTTGAGCCACATAGACGCGGGGACGCGGCTTTAAGCCCCCGCCGTCTTCCGGCCGTGCCTCCGCGTCTCCGTGTTTGAAACCTCCCGTGCGGGAGGCGTGCGAGATTCTAAAATTTCTGGAAAAGAGCCCCGCATAATCCAGGAATGCCAGTTAAACTAAGAAATGCCTTGAGTTAAACCAGACAAAATACTGGTTGACAGAGTTGGCCGGGGTATCTTATAGTCTCTGTGGAAGGAGTTCCGCCCACTCTCCGCCTGACAGGCGTAGGTTGCGACGGTGCTCTTGAAAGAGAGGCGGTCGGGTCGCCGGAGCGAAAGCGACACGGCACGGCCGCCGCCGAAACTCAACCGAGAAAGGCACACCACGCGCGAGCGTGGGCCGCAAAGCCGACGGGAGTCGCGCCGCAAGGTGCGACTCGGCCGGGTTGCCGAAGGGGAGATTCTTTGAGCCGCAGCGGAGCCACTCCGACGCTCACGCGACTTGCCGCGACGCACCCCCGCCTTCGGACGCACACAGCTTCAGCTCAGTCGTCAGCCTTCAAAACCCCTCCTCAAACCCCGTGCGCGCGGCCCACGCGCCCCGCACGCGGAAAGTCCCCGCGAGAGATGAAGCCCGACACGCCCAACACGCACGCGCCGCAGTGGCGCACGACCCACGCGAGGCTGCTGCGCGCACGCGCGCGCCTCCGCCAACTCCACCGACAGCGCAGGTCTTCGAGGAACGGATAAGCTATGTTCAGAAAGAAACTCGGCAACAAGGGCCTCGTGGGCCTGGACATCGGTTCGAGCTCGGTCAAGGCGGTCGAGTTGGCCGGCAAGCCGGGCTCGCTCTCGCTCGTCAACCTCGGCTTCGAGGGGCTCCAGCCCGACACCGTGGTCGACGGGCAGATCATGGAGCTGAACGACGTCTCGGGCGTCATCTCCGGCGTCTTCAGCAAGCACCAGTTCAAGACCGACCGCGTGGCGGCGGGCGTCTCGGGCAGCTCCGTCATCGTCAAGAACATCATCGTCCCGCAGATGACGCGCGAGGAGCTTGAGGGCTCCATCGACTGGCACGCCGAGGAGCACATCCCGTTCGAGATTTCGGACGTGAGCCTCGACTACCAGGTCGTCGGCTCGGCCGCGGACTCGCTCCACGTCCTGATGGCCGCCTGCAAGCGCGACTTCGTCGCCAACCTCAAGCAGGCCATCCAGCTCGCGGGCAAGCAGCCGGCGGTCATCGACGTCGACGCCTTCGCGCTCCAGAACTGCTACGAGGTCAACTACCGGCCGGCAGACTCGCTGGTCGTGGCGCTCCTCAACGTCGGCGCCTCGACGATGAACATCAACATCCTGCGCGGCGTCCGCAGCGTCTTCACGCGCGACGTCTCGGTCGGCGGCAACCAGTACACGTCGCTCTTGCAGAAGGAGCTGGGGCTCACCTACGAGCAGGCCGAGGCCGTCAAGCGCGGGGGCGCGCCGCCCGTCAACGTCGAGCCGGCGGAGATCGAGGGCGCGCTGGAGTCGGTCTCCGACATGCTGGCGCTCGAAATCTCGAAGACCTTCGACTTCTACCGCGCGACGGCCGACGACGGCGACGGCAGCGTCCAGAAGATTCTGATCTCCGGCGGCGGGTCGAAGCTGAAGGGGCTGCCCGAGTTCCTTTCCAACCGCTTCGAGATGCCCGTCGAGCGGCTCGACCCGTTCCGCCAGATCAGGGTGGACGCGCGCCGCTTCGACCCCGAGTACATGCGCGAGGTCGTGCCCGAGCTGGCGGTCGCCGTGGGGCTCGCTTTGAGAGGAGTGGATGCTTAAATGATTAAGGTCAACCTTTTGGATTCCGTCACCGAGCGCCAGTCGAGCGCGGCGGTCGTCGAGGAGAAGGTCGCCAACCCGGCCGCGCGCTTCTGGACGCTCGGCGCGGCCGTCTGCGGGCTGCTCGCCCTCGCGATGGTCTTCGACTACTACAGCGCCTCGGCCTCGCAGGCGAAGGCCAACCAGGAGCTGGAGCGCCAGCAGCAGATCGCGGCGCAGATGGCCGCGGTCAACAAGGAGCAGGCCGACCTGGAGAAGAAGCTCAAGGACATCCAGTCGCGCATCGAGGTCATCAAGAAGCTCCGCACCTCGCAGCAGGGCCCGGTCTCGCTCCTCTCCGACATCAACGCGCGCATCCCCGCCGACCCCGGCTTCAGGCTCGACACCATCGAGCAGAAGAACGGCGAGCTGACCATCGTCGGCCAGTCGCCGAACGAGTACTCGGTGACGCAGTTCGGCCGCAGCCTCGAATTCTCCGACGGCCTCTTCGTCAACGTCGGCCTGGAGGCGGAGCGCAAGCAGGTCGAGATCACCGCCGCCGACTACGACCCGGCGGACGGCCCCGTCGACCTGAGCGTCAAGCCCGAGGTCTTCAGGTTCACCATCAAGTGCAAGTACGGCCCGAACGCCTCGCTGCCGAACCAGCAGGAGCAGAAGAAGGGCGCGGCCGGCCGCCAGGTCGCCCAGAAGTAGCCGCCGCCGCGCGGCCCCGCAGAGCAAGCCCGGAAGGAAACGAACGATGCTCAAACTCGATGCCCTCCAAGAGAAACCCTGGTACATGCACCTCGCCGTCTTCGGCGGAGTCGCGCTCCTCGTCTACGGAGCCTTCTGGTACCTCGTCACGTCGGGGACGCGCGCCGAGACGCGCGAGGTCGAGGCGAAGGTCGAGCAGCTCCAGCGCGCCAACGCCGGCGCGGTCGTCGCCTCGCAGCGCCTCAACGACTTCAAGGCCAGCTACGAGCGCGCCAAGGCCGACTACGAAGACCTCAAGGCGCTGCTGCCCGAGCAGCGCGAGCTGACGATGGTCTTGCAGAACGTCCAGGACCGCGCCCGCGGCCGCCTGACGTTGCGCAAGTTCATGCCCAAGGAGGAAGTCCAGCAGGACTTCTACACGGGCAAGCCCGTCTCGGTCGAGGTCACGGGGAACTACAACAACCTCGGCCAGTTCTTCGCGCAGATGGCCTCCTACCAGCGCATCGTCTCGATCACGGACTTCAAGGTCACGAAGCTGGGAGAGAAGCAGGCCGGCCAGAAGTCGGACGGCCAGACCGTCTCGGCCGAGTTCCTGGTGACGGCCTACTACGTCTCGCCGGAGAAGCTCCAGCCGCCCCCGCCGCCCGAGAAGAAGGGCAAGCCCGCGAAGGGCGCGAAGGGCGCGAAGGAAGAGAAGGCCGCGCCCGCGGAGTGACGGGTTCGGGTCGCCGCCGCGAGGCGGGGCCAAGTTTAAAGACTTTCAGAGCCGGAACGCAGGAAGAGGTTATGAGAAACAGACACACGCCCAGCACGCTCAAGGGGCTCCTGGCGGCGGCGGCGCTCGTCGCGGCGGCCGCGTCCTCCGCGCCCGCCCAGACCGCGAGCAGCACCTACCGCGGCACGCCGCGCGACCCCTTCGCCAAGTTCAAGCCGGCGGTCAAGCGCAAGGTCGAGAAGAAGGTCGCCGCGCCCGTCGCCGTCCCCGACATCAAGGCGCGCATCGACCGCTACAAGGCGCAGAAGCTCGCGGCGATGAACCTGCGGCAGGCCGCGCCGAAGCCGACCACCGCGCTGACGCTCGCCGAGGTGCAGGTCATCGGCATCTTCCGCACGCCGCGCGGCTACGCCGCGATGGTCGAGGCCACGCCGATCAAGCTCTCCTACGTCGTCTACCCCGGCGAGCAGTTCTACGACGGCATGCTCGTCGCCATCGAGGAGTCGCGGCTCGTCTTCCGCCGGCAGACGCGCTGGACGGACGGCCGCAACGACGTCGCCGTCGAGACCAAGCCGCTGCGCCAGCCCTCGGCCGCCGACGCGCTGACGGCGCAGCGCACGGAACAGCCCGCGCCCGCCGCCGACGAGAAGAAGTCAGAGCTCTCCGTCCTCGTCGAAGCCCTCAAGGCGCTCGCCGCCGCCGGCGCGCAGCCGCAGACGCCCCAGCCGTCCTCCCAGCCGGGCGGCGAAGCCCAGGGCGCGGCCCAGCAGGCCAGACCCTGAAACCCCACGGCGCGCGCGAGCGCGCCCGCCCGAGAAGCCCGACCCCGAAAACCTCGTCCCGCCCAGTCTCGAACGGAGGTGAAGCGACCCGTCCGGCCGCGCCCCGCGGCGACTCTTTTTGACAACATGGCCTGCGTCGGCCCGCGTTGTGCGGCGCGCGCTTGAAGGGTGAAGGCGTCCCCGAGGGGGGCTGCCGCTCACTCGCACGAGCGTTAGCGCGTGGCGGCCCCCGACCCCGGCGATGCCCCCGAAGGATGAAGAAAATGTCACACACCAAAATCTTACCCGCGGCCACGGCCCGAAGAGGCGCGCTCGTCCTCCTCGCCGTGCTGACGCTCTGCCACACGGCACTCGGCTCCAGCCCCGTCGGCGCGGCGGCTGCCAGGCCGCTCGTCGCCACCTCGGTGCGCGCGGTCACCTCCGGCGCGTCCACCTTCATCACCGTCGAGGCCACGGCCCCGATGGCTTACACCGTCAGGCGCACGGACGCGCGCCACCTCGTCGTCGAGCTGCCCGGCGTCGACGGCTCGCAGCTCTCGCCCGCCTACGGCGTCGCGTCGCCTCTGGTCGAGGGGCTGACGGTCAGGCAGGCGCTGCGCGGCGCGGAGCCCGTCGCCAGCCTCCACGTCGCCCTGCGCGCCGCCGTCCGCGACCGCTCGCGGCTCGAAGGCAGCCACCTCGTGCTCGAACTCCTGCCCGGCGACGCGAAGGACTCGAACGCGTCGCCCGCCGCCGGAGACCCGGCGCAGTCGCGCCCCACGCCGACGCCCATCAGCCCGTCGCAGACGACGCAGACAACGCAGGGCGCGCAGTTCGGCCAGCCCGGCTTCGTCGGCGAGCCCATCAACCTCAACGTCGTCAACGCCGACATCCGCGACATCCTCAACTACATCACCGAGCAGTACGGCGTGAACTTCGTCGTCGACGCCTCCGTCCAGCGCGTGCCCGTGACCATCAACGTGACGGACGTGCCCTGGAACTTCGCGCTCGACTCAATCCTGAAGGCGAACCGCCTCGGCGTCGAGGTCAACGGCAACATCCTGCGCGTCGCCACGCTGGGCGTGCTCAAGGACGAGGCCAAGATTCGCGCCGAGGAGGAGTCGGCGCGCACCTCGCTGCGCGCCGCGCAGCTTGAGAACTCGCCGCTCGTCACCGAGTTCATCCGGCTCAACTACGCGCGCGCCTCGGGCTCGCTGGCCTCGGCGGCGAGCGGCGCGGACGCCTTCGTCGGCGGCGGCAGCTCCGGCGCTGGCGCGGGCAGCGGCGGCGACTCGGGCATCCTCCCCATCATCGCGCGCCGGCTCTCGCGCCGCGGCGGCATCGAGGTCGACGGCCGCAGCAACACGCTCATCATCACCGACGTGCGGGAGAACATCGAGGCCATCCGCCGCCTCGTCTACCTCCTCGACCAGCCCGAGCCGCAGGTCGAGATCGAGACGCGCATCGTCGTCGCCAACCGCAGCTTCAGCCGCGACCTCGGCGTGCAGCTCTCGGCCTCGGTGCTGAACAGGGGGCGCGGCGCGGGCATCTCGTTCGAGAACTTCCCGAACACCGCGACGGGGCTCAACCCCGGCGGCATCCCCGGCGGCCTCCCCGGCACGACCCCGGCCGCGCCCGGGCTCGGCGCGGCCAACCCGACCACCGTCATCGGGCTGACGACCGGCATCTTCGGCACGGCGCAGATCGGCGCGCTCATCACGGCGGCCGAGAGCAAGGGCCAGGCGAAGGTCGTCGCCACCCCGCGCGTCACGGCGCTCAACAACCGCTCGGCGCAGATCGAGAGCGGCGCGCAGATTCCCGTCGTCACCCCGCAGGTCGGCGGCGGCGGCGGCGCGGCCATCTTCACCACCACCTTCGTCTCCGTCCCCCTGCGGCTCTCCATCACGCCGCAGATCACCGACGCCGGCACCGTCATCCTCCGCGTGGTGATGGAGAACAACACGGTCAACCGCACCATCATCAACGCGCTCGGCACGCCCGGCATCGACACCCAGCGGATGCAGACCGAGGTGCTCGTGCCCGACGGCGGGACGACCGTGGTCGGCGGCGTCCTGAACGACCGCGAGACCGACACGCAGAACCGCACGCCGGGGCTCTCGAACATCCCCGTCCTCGGCAACCTCTTCAAGCGCAAGGCCATCACGCGCAACACCGACGAGATTCTCTTCTTCATCACGCCGCGCATCTACCGGCCGGACTACCAGGGCCGCCGCGTCGAGTCGGAGCCCATCACGGGCACGCGCTCGATACAGATTCCGCAGCCCGTCCCGCTCGGCAACCCCTCGACGAACACCCCGGCGACGTCGATCCCGGCGGGCCCGCAGCCGCAGCAGCAGTCGCCCGCGCCCGTCATCGTCCAGCCCGCGCTCGGGCCTTCGGCGTCGACGACCTCGACGACCGAGCCGCAGCCCGCCGCCACGCCGCGCCCGTAAAGGAGGAACGCGAGAGATGTTCAAGCAGGCACTCACCGACATAGTAGAACGCACGGAGGGCGCGACCGGCGCGCTCATCATGGGCATGGACGGCATCGCAGTCGAGCGCGTCCTCCTGCCCGAGGGCAGCGACGCCAACATGGACGTGGCGGCGGCCGAGGTCACCTCGCTCGTCCGCAGCGCCATGCGCGCCGGCACCAACACCGGCCTCGGCGCGACGCAGGAGCTGTTCGTCCACTTCGAGCAGGCGCGCATCCTCGCGCGCATGTTCTCGCCCGAGTACTTCGTCGTCCTCGCCATGAAGCCCGACGGCAACCTCGGCCGCGGCCGCTACGAGCTGCGCAAGGCTGAGCTTCGTCTGGCGCGCGAGTTCGCGCTGTAAGGGAAGTAGGAAGTAGACAGTAGACAGTAGACAGTAGTCAGTAGAAAGACAGGCGGCGCGCTCGGCCTATGACCGGGACGCGCCGCCTTTTTAATCTACTGACTACTGTCTACTGTCTACTTCCTTCTCAACACTGCGGCAGCTTGACGTGGTTGATGCCGCGGAGGATGACGCGCTGGCGGCGCTGGACGCGGCGGAGGTTCTTCTGCGGGTTGAAGATGTTGAGCGGGCTCGGGATCATCGCCGAGAGGAAGGCAGCCTCCTGCGGCGTGAGGTTGGCGGCGGGCTTGCGGAAGTAGGTCTGCGCCGCGGCCTCCGCGCCGTAGACGCCGTCGCCCCACTCGATGACGTTGAGGTAGATTTCCAGAATCCGGCACTTCGGGAGCGACCGCTCAAGGAAGTACGTGATGGCGGCCTCCTTGACCTTGCGCGCCGCCGTCCGCTCGGACGAGAGGTAGAGGTTCTTGGCGAGCTGCTGCGAGACGGTCGAGCCGCCGCGCCTGAACTTGCTCAGGTCGGGAATCCACCAGGCGGACTCCGCGTCGCCCTCCTGCTTGGCCTCCTTCTCGGCCTCCTTCTGCCCGGCCTCCCACGCGCGCTGGATGGCCTCGTAGTCGAAGCCGTCGTGCTCGACGAAGTTCGAGTCCTCGCCCGCGAGCACCGCGCGCTGGAGGTTGGGCGAGATGCGCGCGAGCGGCACCCACTGCTGCACGCGCTTCGGCTCGCGCCCCTGCTCGCGCGCCTCCTTCAGGCGCGTCTCGATCATGCTCGTCGTCTCCGGGTTCTTCGCGCGCAGGTCGGCCACGCGCGGGAACGTCACGACCTCGTAGACGACGAAGGCCGTGAACAGCGCCAGCAGGACGAGCGCGCCCGCCTTGATGATTCTCCACATGCGGGGACAACTTATAAGTTTCAAGTCCCAAGTTCAAGGCTCGGCCCGACTTTGGGCCGGGAACCCGGGACGTGAAACTCCGTCGAAGATGCCCTTCGCCGCGCGGACGGTGTTGCAGTGTATTTCGACCGTGTCGTCGATGTCCGCGGCGTAGCCGCCCGACATGACGGTCACGACGGGCACGCCGCGCGCCCGGCACCCGCCGAGCACCAGCTCGTCGCGCCGCCGCAGGCCGCCGATGCTGAGCGAGAGGCGTCCCAGCTTGTCGCCCGCGAAGGGGTCCGCGCCGCCGAGGTAGAAGACGAGGTCGGGCGCGTGGGCGAAGACGCGCGGCAGGTGGCGCGCGAGCGTCTCCAGGTACTCCTCGTCCGCCGTGCCGTCGGGCAGCTCCACGTCGAGCGTGGAGCGGAGCTTGAAGAGCGGGTAGTTCTTCGCGCCGTGCATGGAGAAGGTGAAGACCTCCGCGTCCTCGGCGAAGATGTGGGCGGTGCCGTTGCCCTGGTGGACGTCGAGGTCGACGACCGCCGCGCGGCGCGCGAGCCCGTCGCGGCGCAGGACGCGGACGGCGACGGCCACGTCGTTGAGCACGCAGAAGCCCTCGCCGTGGTCGGGGAAGGCGTGGTGCGTGCCGCCCGCGAGGTTCGCGCCGACCCCTTCGGCGAGCGCGAAGCGCGCGGCCGCAATCGTCCCCGCCGTCGCGAGGAACGAGCGCCGCACGAGCGCCTTCGACCACGGCAGCCCCAGCCGCCTCACCTCGCGCGGCGTGAGCGCGCCCGCCCGCAGGCGCGTCACGTAGTCCTCGGTGTGTACCAGCAGCACGTCTTCGACCGACGCCTCGCGCGGCTCGTAAATCTCCGCGGGCGAGAGCGTCCCCTCCGCGACCAGACGGTCGCGCACCAGCTCGAACTTGCGGATGGGGAAGACGTGCCCCTCGCCGATGTCGGCGTAGTAGCGCGGCGTGTAGCAGACTCTCATAAGTGCAGATGTTAGATGTTAGATGTCAGATGTTGGTGAAGGCAATCGCCGCGTTTAATTCTCGGCCGGCGACGGTCGCGACTACTGACATCTGACATCTGACATCTGACCTCTAATATTGAATCAGGCTGCCCTCGCGCTTGGCGCGGCGGACGGAGCGTGCGAAGACCCAGAGGGAGAAGGGGAGCAGGACGGCGAGGTACGCGAGGAGCGTGAGGAGCGGGCCGGTCGTCTCGGAGATGGACTGCCCCTGGATGAGGACGCGGCGGATGCCATCGATGCCGTGGGTGGTCGGGATGAGGTTCGAGACCGCGCGGAAGCCGCCGCCCGCCTGCTCGGACATGAGCTGCGTGGGGAAGAAGACGCCCGAGAAGAGCGCCGAGCCCGTCCCGATAATCATGCCGAGCGGGTCGCCGCGCTTGAAGACCATCGCGAAGCTCGCCGAGAGAATCCCGATGGAGGAGAGCACCAGCGTCGTCAGGAGCAGGAAGAGCACCGCCAGCAGGAAGCTCCCGCGGTAGTGGACGCCGAAGAGCGCCCACCC